>CAZFCR010000376.1:0-1093 GCA_964517305.1 uncultured Akkermansia sp. | reverse complement strand
CGGATCTCAAAAACAGGTATTGCCTACGGCAACGTCACGCTTGTTGACACCTCTCAGAAGTCGCTGATCTTCGGGGATTTTATCCGCTACAAACAGGATAAATCCGAAGCGCTCATCACCAAAAAGGCCCTGTACGCGAGGATCATAGAAGCGGACACCCTGTTTATCGCCGCAGATACATTGTACCATACCGATATTGATTCTGTTGATAATTTTCTGAATGCTTATCACCATGTCAGGATCTTTAAAAAAGACCTGCAGGCAGCCTGTGATTCTTCTTCCATGAACACCAGGGACAGCATTCTTGAGTTGTTCGGCAGCCCTTTTATCTGGGGCAAGCTGATGCAGGCCACTTCTAAGATCATGAAAATTCATTTGAACAAAAAGGAACTGAAAGGATTTACACTCGACGGAAAGGCGCTGCTCATCAACCAGGTCGATAGCCTGCACCCCAACATGTTTAACCAGTTACTCGGCCGTACAATTACCGGCACCATAACGCAGGACACCATCAGAAAGGTTGTTGTGAGCGGCAATGCCGAAATGTTGTATTTTCCTAAGAACAATAAAAGTTTTGTGGGCCTGAACCGGACAAGTGGTACCGAAATTCACATGTGGTTCAAACAGGGCGAAGCCAGTCGCGTTACCATCAGGTCACAAACGGAAGGCACTGTTGATCCGATTAAGGACGTAGACATGACCAATGCAAGGCTGAAGGGATTTAACTGGCAATACGAAAAAAGACCAAAGTCCCGGTTCGAGTTACACGAGTCCACCAGTAACGAAAAAAAATCAGATAATTAATCGAACTTTTTGATCAGGGCGGGACGCTGTGTGATCTCGTGATAACACACGGTGTTTTCTTTAAAATAATGGAATACCATGCTTTTCCTGGTTTTGTCCTTATTTAAATGTGGCTCGCCACCATGAAAAAGATTGGCGTGCCAGATGAGGAGATCACCGGCTTTTGCACTGAAGATCTTTTTTTCGAGACCTTTTTCCCTGATCTTCTCTTCAATCATTTTTTCATACGCGTGGTACGACTGATTGCCGATCATCACGTCATTGCCCTCGTTATGATAATCGCTGTTCA
>CAZFCR010000375.1:0-3828 GCA_964517305.1 uncultured Akkermansia sp. | reverse complement strand
ACCACATCCCGTTTTTCAGTTGAGGCGGGCACCCCTACGTGAATATGTTTTATCGTTTCAATTTTTGACAGCGATTTAACACCAGCAATCAGTTTGGCAAGATCCTCTTTCGAGTCAGGATTTTTTAACCAGAAAAAAACGTGGTGCACAACTACGGGTTTATCTTTTTTCATAGCAAAAGCTTCGATGGCCGGAGCTAAAGATAATAAAGACGCGCTGGCCAAAAACTTTCTGCGGGTGGATTTTGACATGTTTATTAAGGGGGTCTCTAAAAACCCTACCAAGTTATCCATAAATTTTGTTTCTTGAGGAAACGAAAAAGCGATGCAAAAAAAAGTGAGAGGTTTATTCGATGAGCAGTTTAGGTTAGATAAAATTGGCAAACAGAATGATCCATTGGTAAAATTGCAACGCCATATTGATTTTGAGATTTTTCGTAAGCCGTTGGATGCTCACTTTGAAGCCGGTAAAGACCGTAGCCAAGGCGGTCGCCCCTCATTCGATTACTTGATGATGTTTAAGATATTGATCCTTCAGAGGTATTATAACTTAAGTGACGACAATACCGAGTATGCCATCTTGGACCGGCTATCGTTCATGCGTTTCCTAGGATTGACGATTTCTGACACCGTGCCCGATGCGAAAACAATCTGGAACTTTAAGAATGAACTGGCCAAAGCCAACCTGGTAGAGAAGTTATTTTCATTGTTGGATAAGGCCTTGACTAAAAGAGGCGTGGTGTTGAACAAAGGCAAAATGGTAGATGCCTCCATAGTAGAAGTGCCCATTCAACGCAACAGTCGTGAAGAAAACCAACAGCTTAACGAGGGAACAACCCCAGAAGACTGGAAAGACAATCCGGACAAACTCCGCCAGAAAGACGTTGATGCTAAGTGGGTTACGCACAATGGAAAGAGCTACTATGGCTACAAAGACCACATAAAAGCGGATGAACACACTAAACTGATCACCAGTTATAAAGTAACATCGGCCAATATCCATGACAGCGAAATGATTGGTGAACTGGTGAGCAAAAAAGATGGTGGCCAAAAACTGTATGCCGACAGCGCCTACCGAAGTGAAAAGATTGAGCAAGACTTGAAACGTAAAAACGTGACTTCCATGATCCATGAGAAGGGGTATCGGAATAAGCCACTCACCAAAGCACAGCAAAAGAAAAATAAGAGCAAATCAAAAATACGCGCCCGGGTGGAGCACATCTTTGGGTTTATGACCAACTCCATGAACCGAATGTATATCCGGTGCAGAAATTTTGTCCGGGCACAGGCCACCATCGGTTTAATGAACATCACCTACAATTTATTCAGGCTCACTCAGCTAAAAGTAAGCCTGAAAGCAAGGTAGAGTGACTGGCAACAGTCAACAGCCTCGGGGACGAGGAACAGAGTTAAGGGCTGAAGAGAAAACTTGATGACAAAATTTGATTATCTGACATCAAAAAATTGTAAGCCAGAATTAGAAATTTTAAAAACGGGTTATTAGAGACCCCCTTTAATAAATATTGCAAGAACGAAGGTTCCTCATTCTTAGCGAAGTCTTCGCGTTACAATTTTAGAATGTATATAACTCATAGACTTGTTGTAGAGCTTCACAAATCAATAACTAATTGAATTTAATTGTTAAATTAGGCATATGTGTTCGTCATTCGAGACATTCGTACTTCGTCATTCAAAAAATTCGTCATTTCTTTGTAATATGGAAAACAAACAAAACGCTGGTTTTCAAGGAACTGCCAATTATGTAGCTACTCGTGAGCTTCAAACTGCCGTTAATGCTGCTGTTGCCTTGCAACGTCCTTTGTTGATTAAAGGCGAACCTGGAACTGGCAAAACTTTATTGGCTTTTGAAGTTGCTAAGGCTCTAAACAAACAATTGTTTACGTGGCATGTAAAATCTACCACATCAGCCCAACAAGGACTCTATGAATATGATGCCGTTTCAAGGCTAAGGGATTCTCAATTGGGCGATGACCGAGTACATTATGTAGAAAATTATATCAAAAAAGGTAAAATTTGGGAAGCTTTCAACACTGAAGAGCAATCGGTTTTATTGATTGATGAAATTGATAAAGCAGATATTGAGTTTCCAAATGATTTATTGCAGGAACTCGACCGAATGGAGTTTTATTGTTATGAACTCAAACAAACCATCAAAGCCAAGCATCGCCCGATAATTATCATTACATCCAATAATGAAAAAGAACTGCCCGATGCTTTTCTTCGCCGTTGTTTCTTCCATTTTATTCGTTTTCCAGATAAAGAAACCATGCAACAAATTGTTGATGTCCATTATCCGAAACTCGAAGAAACTTTACTATTGAATGCTTTTAAAACTTTTTTCGGCATCAGAGAAGTAAAAAATATTAAGAAAAAACCTTCAACCAGCGAATTAATTGATTGGTTACGATTACTTTTAGTCGGAAAGGTCTCAGCTGAAGACTTAGACGATTTGAATAGAATGAATGAAATTCCACCCTATCTTGGTGCATTGCTCAAAAATGAATCTGATTATGATTTGTTTAAGGCTTTGAGGGAGAAAGGAGTGAAGTAGGATAAATTTTGGACTTATCAGTTTACCAACTAATAGATTTTCTTGTAAATTTTTTGCCGATTTGACAAGGTGAAAACATTTCCTGTAATTGTATGTTAACCAACTTCTTCTTTCATCTAAGAGATAATAATCTTAAAGTAAATCTTCGAGAGCATCTGACTTTGTTGGAAGCACTTGAAAAAGAGGTTGTAGCTTATAATACTGAAGATTTTTATTTTCTGAGTAGAGCTATTTATGTAAAACATGAACAAAATCTGGATTTGTTTGATAGACTTTTTGGACAGTTTTTTGAAGGAGTTGAACAGATTCAATTAGAAGGTTTTCTAAAAATTGATGATAGTTGGCTGATAAACAAGCTGTTAAGAGAACTAACAGATGAAGAAAAAGAAGCAATAAAAGCCGTAGGTTTGGAAGAATTGCTTGAAAGGTTAAAGAAAACCCTTGAAGAACAAAAAGAACGCCATGAAGGTGGTAGCAAATGGGTTGGTACTGGCGGATCTTCACCATTTGGAAATTCAGGAAATAATCCAGTAGGAGTAAGAATTGGTGGAAATAGTGGAAATAAGACAGCTGCAAAAGTTTGGGATAAACGAGAATTTAAAAATTATGATGACAATCTAGAACTTAATACTCGGAATACCCAAATGGCGTTGCGTCGTTTGCGTATTTTGACTCGTGAAGGTGTTGAAGATGAATTAAATCTGAATGCAACCATCGACCGAACTTGCAATAATGCTGGCTATTTGGATATAAAAATGCAGGCATCTAAGCAAAATCGTGTAAAGATTTTACTTTTGCTTGATGTCGGTGGTTCGATGGATGATTTTATTGAAGAATGTTCAATGCTTTTTTCATCAGCAAAACATCAATTTAAGAACTTAGAGTTTTATTATTTTCATAATTGTGTTTACGAAAATTTATGGAAAGATAATGGCCGAAGATATGAAGATAAAGTTTCCACTTGGGATGTATTAAACAAGTACAACCAGGATTATAAAGTAATTTTCATTGGCGATGCTTCAATGTCGCCTTGGGAATTGTCAGAGCCACGAGGAAGTGTTGAGCATTATAATGCAGAAGCGGGCTTGGTTTGGCTCGAAAGATTCAAAAATAAATTCCCGAATTTGGTTTGGCTCAATCCAATCAATGATGGTTATTGGCAATATACCCACACAATTCAAGAAATCAGAAAATTGTCTGATAACCGAATGTTTCCGCTGACAATCAATGGTTTAGAAAAAGCCATGAAATGCTTAA
>CAZFCR010000374.1:0-3857 GCA_964517305.1 uncultured Akkermansia sp. | reverse complement strand
TTAATGCGGCTGTGGAAGCCATGACATCGGATGTAGTAAATACAGGAGATGGTCAGATGCATTTCAGGGGATCGCGCGGGGATGCCAATGGTTATTTTGTAGACGGCGTAAGAACCCTGGGTACCGCACGCATACCCGGTCTTGCAATAGACAACCTTACAGTTTTCAGCGGCGGTGTGCCGGCCATGTATGGCGATTTAACAGCGGGCATGGTATTGATCACCACCAAAAGTTATTTTACAGGTATCCGCGACAAAAACATGTTTAATGCCAGAATGCGTGAGCAACGCGAAGAAGAAGAGGCCAGACAAAAAGAACTGGAAGAGGAAGAAAAACGAAAAGCAGAAATCGAAAAGGAAAAATCAGCGAATAAATAATTTTCATCCAGCACAAGATAAGCCCTCCGGGGCTTATTTTTTGTTTGCCAGCTGCATCAGTTCTTCGTAAAGTTTTTTTACGGGCAATCCCATTACGTTGTAAAAACTTCCCTCTATTTTTTCAATACCTGTATAACCCAGCCAGTCCTGAGCGCCGTAGGCACCCGCCTTATCATAAGGGCGGTAATTCTCAAGATAATATTCTATCTCTGCGTCACTGAAATTTTTAAAAAACACCCTGCTGGTATCGTAAAAAAAGATCTCAAATTTTGTTGTTTTAAGACACACAGCGGTGAACACTTCATGCATACGCCCGCTCAGCGCGCGTAACATCTTTTTACCATCTTCAAAATCTGCGGGTTTATTGTACACGCGGTTCTCGCACCATACTACGGTGTCCGAAGTAATGAGCAG
This sequence comes from uncultured Akkermansia sp., assembly GCA_964517305.1. Lineage (GTDB taxonomy): Bacteria > Bacteroidota > Bacteroidia > B-17B0 > Aurantibacillaceae > Aurantibacillus. The sequence goes on along the minus strand of CAZFCR010000374.1, from coordinate 3,066 downwards.
ATCCTGATCCGACAAAACACCCGGAAAAGCTTTTGCTTTTATTCCCGCAAGGTAAAGCGGAATTTCATGGGCGTTTAAATCATCGGGCCAGATACTTTCGTCGGCCGCGATGGGTTGACAGGTGAATGAAAATCCGAGTGATTTTAATAATTCCTGCCGGCGCGGTGAAGCAGAACCCAGGATAATGCGCCAGGGATAATTTTTAATAATGGAACTGAGAGCGCCGGAATCAGTCATGGTAATAAAATATAAAACTGTACGACAAGCCGAGCAGCATGATCATCTTAAGGAAAAGGCTCGCCTTTTTGAACTGCGCGGTTAACTTTGACCTTAAACCGAAATATGCCAACGCCAGCAAAGGAACAACCAGCCCGGCTAAAATATACACATTGCTCAGCGAAAAAAGCACTCTTTCGGAGCGGAACGAATTATACACAACGAACAACAGGAGTATAGCGGTGATGAGCAACAAAAAAAACACGCTGATCCGCCCTGCCCTGTAGCCCCAAACAATGGGTAAGGTTTTGCAGCCAGTTGCTTTATCGCCCTCGTAATCTTCCATGTCCTTGATGATCTCGCGCGCCAGGGTGGTAATGAACGCAAATACAGAGAAGATCCAGGCCAGTTTAAATCCCGATAAAACAACATGGCGCTGATCAAAAATAAAATTCGGGTACAGGCGCTGAAGATTCCCTATCTCGTAAATAAAAGGCATAAAGGCTACTGCGGCGGTCAATAGAGCAACCGTAATATTTCCAACCAACAACTGACGTTTAAAATTGGTACTGTAAAACCATAACAAAATAGCAGCGGCCACATGAAAAACCGCAAGTCTGAGATAACCAGTCTTTAACGCCGCGTACATGCCAATCAGTAAACCCAGAAAAGTAAAAGTAAGGTGGAGGATAATGGCCCACCTGCGTTTGATGACGCGGTCAACCACCACGGTTTCGGGGTGATTGATCAGATCGGTTTTGAGATCAAAATAATCATTGATGATGTATCCTGCTGCGGCAATCAGCACGGTGCTGAGTACAACAAGATAAAACAAACCGTCGGCGAGCTGCAGCGACACCAGGTGATCGTTCAGCACTTTCTGCAGAACCAGATACCTGAGCAATACCTGTGTGATCACGATCATGAGCAGATTCTCAATCCTGATCAGCTTTAAAAAAGCCACGAAGCGGTTATCTAAAATTCTTTGCAATTTTAAACGTGAAAGATAAAGATTAATTCTACCATTTGAGGATCTCCCACTTCTGCTGCGACTTGAGCACCTGTTCAATCACATCCCGCACACAACCTTCGCCGCCTTTGTATGGTGAAACGTACTGGGAGATCGCTTTGATATCAGCCACCGCGTCGTTGGGACAGGCCGCGACGCCCGCACGTTTCATGATCTCATAATCTGGCAAATCATCACCGATAAAAAGAATGTTCTCATCCTTCAGGTTGTGCATTTCGCGGTAAGCTTCGTAACGGGCCATTTTATCATGTTCCCTGATGAATACATCGGTAACACCATTTCGGGAAAGCGCGTTTTTAATGGCCAGGTTGTTACCGCCGCTGATCACCGCAACGCGGTAACCTTTTACAACGGCCTGGTTAATGCCATAACCATCCTTTGAATTGATGTTGCGAACCATCTCACCGCTTTCGAATACGAGTACTTTCCCATCCGTCATCACACCATCAATGTCGAACATGATGGTGGTTATTTTTGTCAGTCGTTGTTTAAAATTAAGCATGGAGGGAACGCTGTTGTTTAAGAATTAGTTTACTCATCATTTTATACACCTTTAAAAGGTCAGGATCTTTTGTAAGCAACTGTTTGTGTTTTTCCATCACTGACTTGTCGTTCCGGCGGGCAGGACCTGTCTGCGCGGCCAGCGGTGACAAATGATCAAGTTTTCTTGTGGTTTGTTCTATCAGTGGTCTCAGCAATTCAAAGTCTATTTCCTTACCCGGCTTTTCTTTCCTCAACAGGTTTTCGGCTGCCGCGTACAGGGCATTGCTGAAATTATTCACGAGAACCGCTGTAAGATGAAGTTTTAAACGCTGGCGATAAGAGAGCGCAATTACCTGGTCGGAAAAAAGGTGCGCCAGTCTGTCAATTTTTTTGGTAGTGGCCGCATCAGAACCTTCAATAATAATGGGCAATGATTCCCAATTGATTGTATCCGATTTCGAAAAAGTCTGCAAAGGATAAAACACGCCGCATCCATGCACCCTTTCCCCGAGTTCTGAAATTGCAACGCTGCCGGAAGTATGAACCAGCAAAGAATTCGGATTACGAAGCGTGAGGTGTTTGGCCACTGATCCTATGGCAGTATCTGACACACAAATAAAATAATAATGACCGTCGGCACTTATTTCTTTAAGTCCAACCTTTATTTTAGCGCGGAATTTTGATTTAAACCCGTTAAGCGTTTCTGAAGCTTTGTGATTATACACTTCAAGATCAAAACCCCCTAGTTCTCTGAGCCTGGAAGCGATGTGCCATGCCAGGTTGCCGCATCCGATAATGATTACTTTTTTACGGGCGGTGTTTCGCATCTGAGCTAAGCGGCTTGTGCCTTAAATTTACGGATTCTTTCAAGTATGGCGATGAAGGTTCCGATAGCCATTACAACACAGCCGAGCCACAAAACATTGATGTAAGGAAAAACATAAGCTTCCATCACAATAAAATCACGGTTATTGCTCAGTTTTTCGCTCATGGTAATTTCCACCGTGCCTTCGTCGGGATTGATTTTCCAGAAAACAAGTTTTAATCCCAGTTCATCCACAATGTCTTCCTGCGGAATCACCACGTTGTTCTGAATAATGAATTTAGGATAGGCCATAAACGTATTCGCGCGTACATCCATACAACGCAGAACAGCTGTTACCTCCAACGCCGAATTGTCTTTTTCGTATTCGGTCTGGCTCAGGTTGCTTCGCAGCGAATCAATAACAATAATGGCTTTACTCGAAAAAATGGTGTCGCCAACGTGACCCACATAATTTTTTGCCGTACCATAAGCATTTTTGCTGGCTGCTGAAGTGTCGACATTCAGATCGGCG
>CAZFCR010000373.1:0-3909 GCA_964517305.1 uncultured Akkermansia sp. | reverse complement strand
TCCGACACCTTGGCAAAACCGAGTTTCTGTGCCATATTTTCGTTCTCGCGCACTTCGGCCTGATACCAGGCAGCATTCTGGAACGCGTGATAAAATTTGCCGTATTGTCCTGTAAAATCTTCGTGGTGTAAATGCAGCCAGTCGTAATCTTTCAGTTTTTCAAGAAACACTTCTTCATCGTACACCACATCATAAGGGATCTCAGCATACTTTAAGACCAATGTTACCGCGTCGTCCCAGGGTTGTTTGCCTTTAGGTGAATACACCGCAATGCGCGGGGCTTTTTCAAGCTTAATGGCATCCTGGTTCACCTCAGGGTTGGCGATGTCTGCAAGAATAGCATTGCGCTGCGCGTCGGACACCACCTCGTAGCTAATGCCTCTCACCACACACTCTTCAGACACTGCCTTTACATGGGGTATCATAAAACTGCCGCCGCGGTAATTGAGCAACCAATGAATTTCCAGTTCACCCTTTAAAGCCCAATAAGCAAGGCCGTACGCTTTTAAATGGTTCTTCTGCGCCTCATCCATGGGAATGATCACATAAGAAGCTTTGAGCGCCACGCTGAAAAGAAAAATAAAAACAAATAACAATGATTTTTTCATCCCGGTAATTTGATGCATTGATGCTAAGTTACCTCAATAGCTGAACATTCCCTCCGGCTAACCACTGAAAAAAGGTTAAAACCATTAAATGTCTGACGTGGATGTGATGCGTGCCCTCAGGTCGTTTACAATCGCCGAGATGTTCTCAATAGCGTGTTTGTCGAACTTTTCTGTTTTTTCCGCGGCCTCAAAGGCTTCGTGCAGACGGTGAAGATCCTTCAGTAAAAAATCGTATTCAGGTTCCGGTTTCACCGCTTCAAGCATCACGATAAGGTTCTTTAAAGATTCTTCCTGCGCGATAATGGCTTTGATCACATTTTCCTGGTTTACCTCGGTGCCCATCTTGCAGGATACATATAAACCTTCTATCCAGCATCCGCTTAAAATAATGGCAGAAGTAGAAGGACGGTTGTTGTACTTTAATATTTCGTCTACTTTTTTAAAAGCCTCGGTAACAATCTCGATGATCGAATCTTTGTTGCTGCTGTTGGCTTCGATGCGTTCAAACAAACGCTGATCGAAGGCGCCGCTCACGCCCAGACTCTGCGCAAGTACGTTTACACATTTCAGAAACACCATGCTCTCCTGGGTTTGATCAAAGGAGCTGGAAATGCTGAGATCTGATCCATAAACACCAAGATTAATGGCGCGTGAAAATTCCACGGTGTACTTTTTAACTCTTGTGGGATCGTTCATCAGATCGGGATTGTATTCGATCTTGTTTTCCTTGATGAGTTTCATCACCAGGCGCCTGTCGGGCAGCGAATTAAAAACGTTTTGCGCATTGAACCTGGTTTCCTCCACAGTGGGAAGGCTGGCTTCTTCTTCCGACATGATCTCTTCAGGTTTATCCTGGTTACCGCAGGCAAGGAGTCCAAAAAAAATTACCAGTAAAAATGTTTTATAAAAAACTCTAATCATAAATGGTATAAACAAATGTAATTAATTTACTTTCATTTCCTCACGCCGTCGCTGTAATTCATGCGGCTGACCTCTTTGCCATTTTTGTCGTAGAAAATCCACGTTCCGTCGGGCACACTCTGCACTTTACCCTTGCGCATGTCGTTGATCACTTTGTAGTGCGACACACTCTGAATACGTGAATTGGGATAAAACGCGGTGCTTTTGCCGCTGAGCTTGCCGTTTTTAAAATTCTGTATGCGGCTTACGCCACCTGTCTCGAAATAATAAGTCCACTCGCCGTGCTGATGTCCTTTCCTGTATCTACCTTTGCTATCAACAAAATTGCCACGCTCGTGCCACTGTATAAATTTGCCGTGTTTAATGCCGTTGACGTAGGTTACCATTTCGCGCTGCTGTCCGCTCTCATAAAAATAATTCCACACACCGGTCTTGGCACCTTCGTCATTGTATTTTCCGGCGTAATTGATCTTGCCATTCGCGAACCAGCCCTGCCACATGCCTTTGAGTTTGCTGCCATCAATGTAACCCTCATCCTTTTTTACGCCATTGTCCCACCAGCTCGTCCATACACCTTGTTCTTTGCCCTGTACATAAGGGCCCTCCTGTAATTTTTTTCCGTTCTCCCACCAGGTGGTCCACACGCCGGTTTTAATACCCTGATCAAAATTCCCCTCGCGCCATTTTTCACCGCTTTTGTAAAAAAACTCCCAGGTGCCGGTTTGTTTGTTGTTGAGGAAATGACCTTCACTTTCTTTTTTACCATTGTTGTAAAAGTAGGTCCACTTGTCTTCGCGGCTGTCGTCACGCAGTGTTCCAATCATTTCAGGTTTACCGTCTTCCCTGTAAAATTTCCAGAGGCCGTCGCGTTTATTCGCCGTAAAATTTCCTTCGCTGCGCACATTGTGGTTTGCGTAGTACGAAGAATAATAACCATTGAGCAGGCCTTCAGCGTAAGTTGCCTGGTAATCCAGCTCACCGTTGGGATGGAAAAAACGCCAGAGCCCATCCTGCAATCCACCTTTGTAAGAGCCCATTGCCCTTATGATCCCGTTGTCGTAACTGGCGGTAATACTGCCGTTGCCATTGCTTACCAGCTGGCGACCGCGGGTATCCCACATGTCCATCAGCAAAAGGGTGGTATCACGGTATTCTTTTCTGAATTTTTGCTGACCACCGCCATAATACTCCACCCATTCACCGCAGGGTTTTCCTGAACAATAATGCTGCACCGCCGAAGGTTTGCCGTTGCTGAACCAGGTTTCTACCTTGCCGTTGGGTTTATCATTTTCAAAAGTGCCAATGCTTTCTGTTTTGCCGTTTTCGTGATAATAGGTCCAGCTGCCCTCCTTTTTTCCCTTCTCAAAATTCTCCTGGCTTTTTATCTGGCCATTTTCATGGTAGGCGGTCCAGGTACTGTCGGCGAGATCATTTTCGTAACGGGTGATCTGCGCGATTTTTCCTGTTTTAAAATAATACACATTGGTGCCCCACTTTTTTCCTTTCAAGTATTGTTCAACCGCCTTGCGCGTGCCGTTTTCATAAAAAAAGGTCCACACGCTGTCTTCTTTGCCGTAGTCGTAAAACCCGGTGCGACTCACTTTTCCGGAGGGATAATATTCAACGTGCACACCATGCGGCATGCCTTTGTGATAGTCTGTTTCTGATTTTAGTTGTGTTTGTTTTGCGTCGTGGTATTCTTTCTTCACTTGGGCAAATCCTGCAACGGAAAAGGCTATGAGGACATAAACAAATAATAATCGCATCCGGTAAAATTAATAAGCATAACGCCACTGGCTGATTTTGGTTACTGGTTTTGTGAACAATTTTTCAGTAACAATGTAAATATGCTGTGGTGCTGATGTTGGTTCTCCTCAGCGATCAGTTCACATACCGCCAGTATCTTATGTAATCTATTTCAAGCGCCGACGGAAAGGGTGTGCTTGAATCGGGTGCGTTTCTGCCAGCCTGTATGCTGAGTCCAACTGAAATGTGAAGGTCGTTCATTGGATAGGTTTTATCGAGAAGATAAACATTCCCCTTTTTAATATTCGAACAGTCTACAGGCTGCCCGAGCGGTGTATAAAATTTATAGCTGGTGCGTACAAGTGCGCCGTCAATAAAAAATTCGAGCTTGTTATTGTTCCAGAAAAACGTAAAGGTGTGGAAATCCTCAGAAAAATTGATTCCGTCGAAACTACTTGAACAACGGGCCTTATTGGCATGAGTTGAGATGCGGCAAACCGAGGATAATTTCTCCTCAGACAGTCTACCAAACGCATCATGTTCATTCCAGAATTCAAAAACATCTACCTCATGGTTTTCTTCACCAAACAACATCATCACCCTTATCTCGCATAATGACCAACTGTGGCAATAC
>CAZFCR010000372.1:0-3914 GCA_964517305.1 uncultured Akkermansia sp. | reverse complement strand
TAAAAGCAAAGGTAACGGAGTGGTTGATCGAAAGTCTTCTGTTGGCGGACTCCAGTTCGGCGAACACCATCTTGTAGCCCCCGTGCAGTTTGAGTTCGGTGGGCAGGGGACTTGTATTGTTAAGTAAGGATTGGTTGGGTTTGTTGAGGTGGGTGCTTGAAAATCCTAACCACGTAGATTGTGTATAAACAAGAAAACCCATCCCCACATCAAAATAATTAACCCTCGCATCCGCAAAACCTTCCGATGATCTTTCGCTGCCGTTTTCAAGCTGATCGCCAAAAGTAAAGGCCCCGAAATCAACCTTGCGCTGCACATGTCCCAGCTGAATACCGCCGCGCCCCATCGTGCGTTTGTTAAGTCGTGCTTCATACGCATACAGCAAACTTACCTGTGTGGTGCTGAGATCACCCAAACCTGCCTTGTCGCTGAAAAACTGAACACCGATCCCGCTTTTTATTTTTTTCAGGTAATGGTCCATCGATGCCTGGTATGAAGTAAAAGTACCCGGTATACCGGACCACTGGTTACGGTAGTTGAGACTGAACCGCGAACACACGTTGGCGCCCGTGAACGCAGGGTTAAGATAAGTGGGCGCCGCGTAAAACTGCGAGAATTGAAAATGCTGCGCACGCGCCGTTTGAATGGTACAGATACAGAAAATGAGATATGAACTAAGTTTCTTCAAAATGTTTATCTGATCAGGGTCACACTGCCCGTTCGTGAATATTTTCTGCCGTCAAAAAAGGTCATGTCTGCTTTCCATACATAAGCGTCCTGCTGACATACCTTGCCGTTAAATGTGCCGTCCCAGCCATAATTTAATTCGGTTGACTGAAATATGAGTTCGCCCCAGCGATTAAAGATCATGAGGTTGTATTCGGTCACACCGCCGGTGATGGGCTTAAATACCGGGTTAAGGTTATCTCCGTTAGGTGTAAAGGCTGTCGGAAAAAGCACGTCTTTGATCACCGTGATCACTTTGCTCGCGGTGTCGGTACAGGCGTACTGGTTACTGCCGATCAGTGTCACAGTGTAAAAGCCCACGTCGGCGTATAGCTTGGTGGCATTGGTGCTGTTGGCCGTTGTATTGTCCCCGAAATTCCAGAGGTAAGAGAGGGCACCCTTGCTTGTATTGGTAAAATTAATCGGAGGATCTTTTGGCAGATTCACAGTGTAAGTGTTGGCTGTAAAATCAACATCCGGACTCGGGTTGATCCTGAGAACCATTGTAGAGTTTACATTCACACAAGGCCCATTGTTGATAGCGCTCAGTGTGAGCATCACACTGCCGGCCTTAACATCGCCCTCACTCACGTTATAAGCAGTCGGAATATTAAAAGCGTTTGGTGAAAAATTACCGGTTCCTGAAGTAGCCCACTGATAACTGCCGCTGCCAAAACTCACAGAAGGAACAAGATCGATGGGACTTTCTTTTTCGCAAATGGTGGTGTCTGATTTCCAAGTAATGACCGGATTCCTGATGATCTTCAGAACAAGGGTGTCTTTATCCGGAGGGCAAACGTCGTTATTGGTGCTGGTCACAATAAAATTCACCGTTCCTTTGGTAATGTCTGCTGCTGAAATGGTGTAGTTGCCGGCAACAGCGTTAGGATCAAGCGTGCCGGTTCCGTCACTTACCCACACGCCGGTAGTGGTAACACCGCTGATGTTAGCGCTGATAGGGAATACAGGGAGAGTAGAACAGATGGTTTTATCAGCGGCTGCTGTAACGGTTGCCTGCTGTTTAATGGCAATGGTAACGGCTTCCGAGGAGGGAGGACATGCTCCGTTGTTGGTAGTGGTGAGAGTTAATGTTACACCGCCATTCAGATAATCTGACTGGGACATCGCGTACGTTGCATTCAGATTGTTATTATCGGGTACAAATGCGCCGGTTCCGCTCGTTGCCCAGCTGGCAGTCTGACCACCTCCACTTACGCTGCCGTTAAGTGCAATGCTGCCCTGACTTGAGCAAACGGTGCTGTAAGTACCGGCTTCTGCAATAGCAGGTGTTTTAATGTTGATCCTCAGTGTGTCTTTTGTTTCCTGGCAGGGAAAACTGTTGGTTGAGAAAAGTGTAAGTAAGACCGAGCCTGCGCTGATATCGGAAGGACTGATTTGATAGTTGACAACAAGTGCGGTGTTGCTAGGATTAAAGCCCCCGTTTCCGCTGCTCAGCCAAACGCCTGTTCCATTACTGCCCGCCACCGACCCATTGAGCGGCACACTGAGGCTGCTTGAGCAGACCGCCTGTGAAGGTCCTGCCACCACAGTAGGTTGCCGTGTTACAGTTATTTTCACTGTATCTGAAACAGCAGGACATACGCCGTTTGCGGTGGAGGTAAGGGTAAAAATAACAGATCCAAGTAAATGATCGTTGGGCGAAAGACTGTAACTGCCGGCAAGGCTGTTGTTACCTGAAAGAAAAGTACCACTGCCGTTGCTGCTCCAGCTGCCGGTTCCGGCCGAACTGATCACACCACCATTTAAGGCCACTGTTCCCTGCGATGTACAGATCCACTGAACGGCGCCGGCATTCACGGTCGCGATCTGGAAAACACGGATCGACACGGTATCGAGTTGCGACGCACAAGGCCCGTCATTGGTAGAACTCAGGGTAAAGGTAACGGTTCCATTCTGTATGTCAGTTGGAGTAAGCTGATAACTGGTAGTGAGATTGGTATTTGCAGGGCTGAATCCGCCGCTGCCACTGGCGCTCCAGATCCCAGTATTACTGGTGCTGGTAACTGTTCCTGAGAGAGAAATGTTGCCGGCATTTGAACATACCGGTGTGTTGGGACTGGTGCTCACCGTTGCAGAGCGGATGATGCGCATCTGTACAGTATCGCTCACCGCCGGGCAAACGCCGTTGTTGGTTGAAGTAAGGGTGAAGATGACAGTACCGTTGGTAATATCCGAACTGCCAGGAGAATAACTGGTGGTAAGACTGCTGATATTGCTGAATGAACCACTGCCGCTGGTACTCCAGCTGCCTGTTCCAACGCCGGTAACACTCGCTCCGCTCCAGCTGAACGGATTTTCACTCGAACATATAGAGCGGTTAAGCCCCGCGTTCACTAAAGGCAAAGTAATGATGCGAACCCTTACAGTATCGCTCACCAGCGCGCAGGGAGCGTTGGCCGAAGCATTGAGTGTAAAAGTCACAGTGCCGTTGTTGATGTCGCCACTGGTAATGCTGTACGCAGTTGTAAGTACATTGTTGCCTGGATTAAACGCGCCGCTGCCTGATGCCATCCAGTTGCCGCCCTGAGAACCGGTCACAGTACCTGACAGGCTGATGACCCCGCTGCTTGAGCAAACCACGAGATTGGGTCCCGCGCTTACGGTGGCAATAGGCACGATGTTGATTCTTACAGTGTCTGTTTCAGCGGGACATACATTGTTATTTGTAGAAGTGAGTGTAAAGATCACACTGCCCGCAGCAATGTCCTGAGGTGCCAGATTATAAGCCGTAACAAGATTGCCTGCATTCGAAAAACTGCCGCTTCCACCCGTCCAGGCAGCGGTACCCGGAGGTGTTGTCACTGTTCCGCTTAGAGAGATAGTTCCGTCGCTGGAACAAATGGTTTGATTCAGACCGGCGTTCACCGTTGCCGTTGGTACAATGCTGATGGTTACACTGTTTATTACAGGAGGACACGGTCCGTTATTGGTGGAAGTAAGTGTGAACACAAGGGAACTTAAAAGACGGTCGGCATTGCTGAGTGTATAAGCCGGGTTAAGAATGGTGTTGTTATTAAAACTGCCTGTTCCTGAAGTGCTCCAGCTTCCGGTATTGGTGGCACCGGTAATTGTGCCGCTGAGCGCCAGCGGTGCAGTGATGGAACAAACTGTTGAAGGCGGCACCACCGAAACAGTGGGCAGACCTCTGATAAACAAAACCATGGTGT
>CAZFCR010000371.1:0-3952 GCA_964517305.1 uncultured Akkermansia sp. | reverse complement strand
ATTATATGTGGCGTATTTTTCAAAAACTTCCTGAAAAAGGAATGATACAGATTTTTAATCGCTCACACTATGAAGACATATTGGTTCCAACAATTCAAAAAACACTTCCACGACAACTCATTGAAAAACGTTATGATTTCATTAATGCTTTTGAAGATCATTTGCTGAATAACAAAACTCTTATTCTCAAATTCTTTTTACACATAAGTGAAAATGAACAAAAGAAAAGAATACAGGATCGTCTGAAAGACCCGCTAAAAAAATGGAAGTATTCGGATGAAGATATGAAGTCATCTAAAAAATGGAAAAGCTACACTCAGGCGTATGAACAAATATTAAACCGTTGTAGTTCTGAAATACCCTGGATAATAGTTCCCGCAGACAATAAATGGTACAGGAACTACGTAGTAGCCTCAACGATAGTCAAACAGTTAAAGCAATTAAATTTAAAATATCCAAATAAAAAGAAATGATAAATAGTTTCATCACCTGGGCACTTAAAAACCGCATTATTGTACTGCTTATTTCAGCGGCAGTTATTGCTTATGGCATCTATGCCGTGAAGAATACTCCCGTAGATGCCATCCCCGATTTATCAGAAAACCAAGTCATCATTTTTACTGAATGGATGGGGCGCAATCCGCAAATCATAGAGGATCAGATAACTTATCCGCTTGTCAGCAATTTACAGGGCATTCCCAAAATAAAAAATATCCGTGCAAACAGCATGTTCGGGATGAGCTTTGTGTTCGTGATCTTTAATGATGATGTGGATATATATTGGGCGAGGACAAGAGTGCTTGAACGACTAAATTATGCACAGCGTTTACTTCCGCAAGGTATCACTCCTACACTCGGCCCTGATGGGACGGGCTTAGGACATATCTACTGGTACACATTGGACGCACCGGGATATGACCTGGGGGAACTTCGTGCATTGCAGGACTGGTATGTTCGTTTTGCTTTACAGACAGTAGAGGGCGTGAGCGAAGTAGCCTCTTTCGGTGGATTTCAGCGCCAGTACCAGGTGGTAGTTGATCCCTACAAACTTCGCTATTACGATATCCCCTTAATGGAAGTCGCTGAAAAAATTAAGTCTAACAATAACGATGTGGGTGGGAGGAAATTTGAACAGTCAGACATTGGCTATATCATAAAAGGTATGGGCTACATTAAAGACATAAGAGAAATAGAGAACATTCCACTCAAAACAATAAACTCTGTTCCTGTAAGAGTGAAGGATGTTGCAGCAGTGCAAATGGGGGGTGAACTCCGGCTTGGAATTATTGATGAAAATGGCGGTGGAGAAAAAGTAGGTGGAATAGTTGTAATGCGGTACGGAGAAAATGCCAAAGACGTAATTGAACGAATTAAAGAAAAGCTACCTGATATTGAAAAGGGATTGCCACCAGGAGTAAAGTTCAAAGTCGCTTATGACCGTTCTGATCTGATTGATGCTACCATCGCCACACTGAAAGATGCGGTTGTGGAAGAAATTATCGTTGTGGCTATTGTTCTTTTTATATTCCTCCTTCATGTAAGAAGTGCCTTAGTTGTAATTATTACCATCCCCATGTCCGTTCTCATTTCCTTTATTATGATGAGCTGGTTCGGAATTACATCCAACATTATGTCATTGGCCGGAGTAGCATTGGCAGTGGGCGATTTAGTAGATGCGGGAATTGTGATGGTGGAGAATGCAATGAAATCAATAAGCGGAGAAGATAATTAATTTTTAACGAACAAAAGAAATAATATGTTGTCAAACGAAGAAAGAGAAAAAAAAATAGAGGCTTCCTCCAAGCTAATTGGGAAGGCCGTCTTTAACTCCATACTGATTACCCTGATATCGTTTAGTCCCATTCTTTTCCTGACAGGGCAAGAGCATAAATTGTTTTCACCTTTGGTATGGACGAAAACCTTTGCCATGATAGGTTCTGCTTTTGTGGCTATATTCCTTGTTCCCGTTCTTATGACCATGTTTCTGAAAGGAAATGTACGGCCTGAAAGCAAACACCCTGTTTCAAGATTTTTTCTGTGGATGTATAACCCGGTGATTCGCTGGTGTCTGAAATGGAAGAAAACGACCATAGCCCTTAGCCTTGCTTTGGTGTTGGGAAGTGTTCCTTTGGTTCTCAATCTCGGTACTGAGTTTATGCCCCCATTGGATGAGGGTTCCCTGCTTTTTATGCCGGTTACCTTGCCCGATGTTTCCAATTCTGAGATCAAACGCATCATGCAGGTACAGGATAAATTAATTATGACAGTTCCCGAAGTGCAAAATGTGCTTGGTAAAGCGGGACGTGCCAATACCGCTACCGATAATGCACCCATCAGCATGATCGAGAGTATTATTCTACTAAAGCCGCAATCCGAATGGAGAGAGGGTTTAACAAAGAATGACATTATCAATGAACTGAACTCTAAAATGCAAATACCGGGTGTTATTAATGGCTGGACACAACCTATTATTAACCGGATTAATATGCTTTCTACCGGTATCAGGACAGATGTTGGAATTAAAGTGTATGGCCAAAACCTCGACACCATTAACAAGCTGGCACAGCAGTTCAAAAAAGAACTGGAAGGTTTGGAGGGGGTCAAGGATCTTTACGTAGAGCCTATTGTAGGAGGCAAATACATTGAAATAAAAGTGAGAAAAGATGAAATTGGCCGCTATGGACTTTCTGTTGATGATGTGAATATGTTAATTGAGACAGCACTCGGTGGTATGAATGTAACCACTACTATTGAAGGCAGGCAAAGGTTTTCTGTCAATGTACGTTTCGCTCAGGATTTTCGTGATAAGATTGACAAGCTAAAACGAATGCAATTGCAAACAATGGATTATGGGCCTATACCACTTTCTGCCGTTGCAGACATTAATATTACTGAAGGCCCGCCCATGATTAGCTCTGAAAATGCGATGCTTCGTGGAACGCTCCTGTTTAATGTCCGTGAGAGGGATTTGGGAAGCACGGTAAACGATGCAAAAAAGAAACTGGAAGCAGCAGTGAAAAAATTGCCAAAAGGATATTTCTTATCCTGGAGCGGGCAATATGAAAATCAGGTACGGGCAAATGAACGGTTAAGGATGATTATTCCCATTATATTGGTGATAATAATGGTTATACTCTATTTCACATTTCATACGTTCAGAGAAGTGCTTATTGTTCTTTCCGCTATTCCGGTTGCTTTGGTTGGAGGAGCTTATTCCCTGCATTTCTTTGATGTTAATTTTTCTGTTGCGGTTGCGGTTGGTTTTATTGCCCTGTTTGGCGTTGCAGTCGAAACAGGTGTATTGATGCTAGTGTATATGAACAACTCCGTTTATAAAAAAGTAAATAAGAGTAAGACAGAAAATCAGTCATTAACAGGGCAGGATATTGAAGATGCAATTTATGATGGGGCAGCTTTAAGACTACGACCCAAACTGATGACCGTACTGGTGGATATCATTGGTTTAATGCCCGTTTTGCTGGCTACCGGAACAGGAAGTGATGTAATGAAACCAATAACCATTCCTTTTGTTTTTGGATTGATTACATCCACTTTGTTCGTGCTTATTGTTTTGCCGGTATTATACGCTTTGGTAAGAGAATATGAGCTAAGAAAGCATGGAAAATTAATAGTACAGGAATTTGAAGACTAATATTTAAAGACATACAGAATGTTAAACACAAAAAATAAATTGGCGATGGGCAATTTGCAGTTTGCAATTTGCCTATTGCTTACTGCCAACTGTTTACTTTTTAATCAGCTAAATGCTCAGGTATTGACGATTGATAGTGTATTAAATGCTATCGAGAAAAATCATCCTGAGCTGAAAATGTACGATGCGCAGATTAACGCTTACAACGCCTATGCAAAAGGCGCAAAATCCCTTGAACCACCGCAAGCAGGAGCCGGTTTTTTTATGACACCTTACAATACTTCTATGTGGAAGCCGGAT
>CAZFCR010000370.1:0-3962 GCA_964517305.1 uncultured Akkermansia sp. | reverse complement strand
ACATTTATCGGTAATTCGTCCGCGTCAGTTCAACTGGGAAAAAACGGAAGAACTTTTGTGAACCGCGCTTTTAACCGGGAAAACATTGCGAAAGATTTTTACGCTCGTTTAAAAAATCTCTGATGACTTCACTCGACGATAAAATAAAAGCGCAATACAGCAGCCGGGACCAGAGCGGCGATCTTTATGATTCTGATTATTCTAAACTGGCCGATGAGGAACGCTTAAAGACAATGAAAGAAATGCTTGGCTCAGTATCTCATGATTCGACCATCATTGAAATTGGTGCAGGGCAGGGAGGAAACGTACCAATGCTTGAAGCCTGCGGGTTTAAAACCGGGCATATTTTTCTGAATGAACTCCTGCCCGACCGGATCAAAATGGCGGAGGAGCGCTTCCCGCAGCTGAAGATGTATCCGGGCAACGTGCTGGATATCGATTTTAAAAAACAATTTGATTTTGTTTTCCAGTCAACTGTTTTTACATCGATACTGGATGACAGCGACCGGAAAAAAGTAGCGGAAAAGATGTGGCAGATGCTGAAACCCGGAGGCAGTATCCTCTGGTACGATTTTGTTTACAACAATCCCCTCAACCGCAATGTTCGCAAAGTAAGTCTGCACGAGTTAAAAACGCTCTTCCCTGATTCGGTTAAAACAACGGTTCGCAGGGTTACCCTGGCTCCGCCAATTGGCCGGCGTGTTGGTAAGTTGTACAAGGTGTTTAATGTTCCTTTTCTAAGAACCCATATCTTCGCAGTGATTCACAAATCATGATATGGAACTGCCTTTAAAAAGAAAACTTTTTTATTTTTTTCCGGTCCTGTTCTGCTTCTGCCTTCCTTTTGGATCGCTGGTCCTCAGTGGTATCATCGTTGCATGGACAGTGACGTCGTTTTTTAATCTTGATCCGGCTGCTCTTAAGAAGGGTTTTGCCAACAGAACTTTGCACTTGTTTTATCTTTTTTTTCTCGCCACACTCATCAGTGCCATTTTTTCGGAGAACCGCGCCGAAGCGGTTTTTTCTCTCGAGATCAAAATGACCTTTATTATTTTTCCTTATCTGCTTTTTTGTTTTCAGTGGCCCCGCGACATTCTGAAACGCTGCGTGGTATCTTTTGTGTCAGGCTGTTTTTTTGCATCCCTGTACCTCATTGGAAGGGCTTTTATCTACTACGTTAATGGCGATCCTGCCTATTTTTTCTACACCATGTTTTCTGATTTTATACACGCGTCTTCATTTGCCATGTACCTGCTGATGGCCATTGTTTTTGTGGTGGTGCTGTATAAAAAATGGTTCAGCCTTCAAAAAAGCGTGATCTACGGTTCCTATTTTTTTATAGCCGTTTTTTCTACCGCCATCTTCCTTTGTTCGTCAAAAATAGGCCTGCTCAGTTTTTTTATCATTCTGCCACTGCTTGTATTTTACAGGGTGTTACCGCGCCGGAACACTAAGCAGCTGGCTTTGCTGGCCGGTGGTTTTATTGTTCTCATTTTTTTAGCGTACCTTATTTTCCCCGCTTCGTTTGAAAGGCTTCAGGCCCTGAAAAATCTTTCGGTGGAAACGGTCGACAAAACCAGCGTTGAAAGCACCGGCGTGCGTCTTCTCATCTGGGATCAGAGCATCGGCATCATTAAAGATCATCTGATAACCGGCACCGGCGTGGCAGATGCCAACGACGAATTATATGCGGCCTATCTCAGAAACGGCATTACCGGAGCCTACACGCACAAACTGAATGCGCACAACCAGTTTTTGCAGACGTTTGTAGGTATGGGGCTGATTGGTTTTGTGCTGCTGTTGTTTCTCACTTTCGGAACTTTGATTCGCGGCCTGGTCCGCAAAAGAATTCTTCTGTGCCTGTTTGCATTACTTGTCATTTTGAACTTTGCTGTTGAGAGCATGCTCCAGCGTTCAGACGGCGTGCTGTTTTTTACATTCTTTTTTTGTTTTTTGAACCTTGTCGATGAAAAAGAGTTGACAGATAATGTTCCGATTCCCTGACTTTTTTTCCTGAACATGCGATCATTTGTTTTATTAATTTTCCTTTTCTGTTTATTCCCGCTTCGGTCGCAACCGCCGGGTTTTGTCTGGCCGCTCGACAAGCCCCTGGTGATAACGGGAAATTACGGGGAACTTCGTCCCAATCATTTTCATGCCGGCATCGATTTTTCAACCCGCAATCAAATCAACCTGCCCGTTTACGCGGTCGCTGATGGCTATATATCGAGGATCAGGGTCAGCGCGGGGGGTTATGGCAAGTGCATTTATATCACGCATCAAAACGGCATGGTGAGTGTGTACGCGCATCTCAATAGTTTTAGTTTAAAATCAGCCGAGCTTGTAAAAAAAGAACAGTATAAACTGCGCAAGTTTGAAGTTGAATTGTTGCCATCGCCCGGAAGTATTAAAGTGAAAGCAGGCGAGATCATTGGGCTTTCCGGCAACACGGGTGGCTCAACAGGACCACATCTTCATTTTGAGCTCCGCGATGAAAAGAGTGAAACACCGCTCAACGCAATGGAGTTTTATCAGTTACCGGATGTTATTCCGCCCGCTTTAACTGCTGTAGCCTTATATGATCTCACCGATACCTGTAACGTTAAAGTAACACGAACGTATGCAGTAAAACAGCTCGGTTCCGGTTTTATTATTCCGCAGGCGAAAATAGAGGTCAGCGCAGGTATCGTCGGGCTGGCACTCAGTGGTTTCGACCGCATGGCACCGCGTGGAAATCCCAACAACATTTACGAAGCCGCATTAACTCTTGATGGTACTCAGATTTACAGTCACCGGCTCCGGGGGATTGACTTTGCCGATAACCGCTTCGTGAATGAATTCAGTGAGGTTGTGGCACGAAAAAAATTCCAACGTTGTTTTTTACCTTCATTGTATCCCGCGGGAATTTATCTGCAACATGCCAACAAAGGAAGAATCGTTCTGAATGATACCAACTGGCACAAGGTTTCTCTGAAAGTGAAAGATGAACGGGGCAATGTTTCTGAACTTGAATTTTTATTGCGTACACGCCGGCCTGCAACAGCCTATGCGGCGCCCCAAAAAGGCGATGTGTTTATTGACTGCAGGAAAGAACAGGCACATAAAATAAAAGGATTTTCAGTTTTAATACCGGCTGGTTCGTTTTATAATTCGTTTGGACTCAGCATTACCAATAATCTTGCTGCCAAAGGTAGTTTTGAGCTGAAACCGGCTGCCAATCTTAAAGGCGCTATCCTGCTGGGATTTCCATTGCCTGAGAAGTTCCGGGCCACGGCATCCAAAGTCATGCTCCGATCGGGAAGCAATGTCTATCTGGCGGCAGTTAAAAATGATTCTGCCTATTTTGCCCTGAAGTCTCTCGGAGAATTTAAATTGCTTAGCGATACAATTGCTCCCCTTGGTAAACCGCTTATTGTAAAACGTAAGAAAAATCAGAAACCTCGCCCTTTGATCTCTGTTTCATTTTTAATCAGCGATGCCTTAAGCGGCATTGGCAGCTACAATTTATTTCTCAATGATAAATGGGTGCTGGCCGAGTACGACGCGAAGAACCAGCGTCTGACTTATTTTTTTGATGATGAAACGCCGCGTGGAAAATTGGTATTTAGACTGGAGCTGAGCGACCGTGTCGGCAATGCGCGAACTGTAACCCACCAGGTGAACAGGCCTTAGTGGGATGAAGATTCAAATTTCAGGTAGGCCTTGGTGTTAAGGCCTGCGTTAAAGATCAGATCCAGGATACTCAGGTTGGGCACAAAGCCAAACTTGTCGCCAAACGTCTGGTAATATGGATTTGCGAGGGTCTTAAGCACTGGATCATTTTCAGGAATTTCTTTTTTGGGATGAATCGTCTCTCGGAAATCTGTAAGTTCTGAAGTTTCGTTTTTATAGGCAGCCGTAAAGCTGAGGTCTTTTTTCAGTTGCAGTAGTTTTAAAATGAGTTTCAGCTGTTCGAGATTATA
>CAZFCR010000369.1:0-4005 GCA_964517305.1 uncultured Akkermansia sp. | reverse complement strand
GTACTATTACGGAAAAATTTCAATTTTAAACTTTACGGATCTAAAAAATGATTTTTATTTTTTATTTCAGTTGGTTGATTCTTTTTCTTTACGCAGCGCTTTTGTTGTGGCTGGCGAGCGGCTATCTGCGCACCCGGATCTTTAAAGTAAAACGCCAGTTTGAAACGCTCCCTGTCACCATCATCATTTGCGCAAGAAACGAAGCGCACAATATTTCTTTGTGTTTAAAAACGCTGATCCTGCAGGATTATCCGATGGATCTGGTTGAACTCATTCTTGTGAACGATGCCAGCACCGACCGCACCCTCCAGGAAGCAGAACTGGTCCTGCATCATTCCCGTCTTCCTTACCGCATCATCAGCAACAAAGAAAAAAAAGGCAAAAAAGAAAGTATCACGCTGGCCATGCGACTGGCCCGCGACGGCATGATCATTTTGAGAGACGCCGATACTTTTGCGCCCTCAAAAAACTGGCTGCGCGCTCTCGCAGGGTTTTACCAGCAAAGCCATCCCGACCTTATTATAGCTCCGGTGGTGTTCGACAAAGCTGATGGCCTGCTTGCCGCGCTGCAACAAACAGAAAACAGCCTGCTTCAAATGGTCACCGCGGGAAGCGCATTTTACCAGGTTCCGTTCTTATGCAACGGCGCCAATCTTGCCTTCAGTAAAAAAACATTTGATCGCGTTGGGGGATTCAATTCCAGTTTGCATCTTGAAGGTGGAGACGATATTTTTTTTCTCGAAGACGTGAAAAAAATCCCGGATGTCAGGATCGTTTATCTGAAGGCCCCTGAAGCCCTGATAGAAACCTATCCGGCAAGAACCTTTAAACAATTGCTCAGGCAACGGGTGCGCTGGGCATCCAAATTCAAATACAACCGCAACAAACTCAATCTTTTTTCAGCAACCCTTATCGGGCTCGTTAATTTGTTGTGGTTATTCTGGTGTGTGATGAGTATCGCGGGCGGCGCCCATTGTGTGAACGCCCTGATGTTGGTTTCTTTTAAACTCGTAATTGACTTATTGTTGTTATTTTTATCGCAGGCCAATACCAAAAACAAAAGTTCCGTCATGTATACCTTACCAGTAGCACTCCTGTATCCATTTTATGCCTGTACGGTAGCTTTTGTTTCAGTATTTGAAAAACCACGCTGGAAAAAATAAAGTGTTTTTTAAGAAAAAAAATATTGAGGCGGGATCCGAATCACTGAGCGCGCTCACCTGGCGCCGCTTTAAACGCAACAAACTGGCCATGCTGGGTTTGCTGATGATCGCGCTGGCCACTCTCATTTCCATTCTGGGATACCTTATCACGCCCGACCAGACCCCTTACGCCAACGATCAGAAACCAGAACTCCACATCCGTGAACCTGGCTTTAAATCACAACTGCTGCTCGTAAAACGCAATCAGCCGGATGAAGATCATTCGGCGCTTCACACCATGTTGTTTGGAAAAACCATTCAGGAAGACGCTTATACTTTTGAAAGTTATCGCTTTTCAGGTCAGGACATCCTGATAGAAGAATACACCGGCTCACATCCCAACAACGGCGCTATTGCCGGGTTTAATGTGGCCGATGTTGTTTACGCACTTGATACAGAACAGCCCGTTGTCTACGACTCTTTAAACAAAACGCTTTCTTTTTATGAGATCGGAAACCCTTCGCCACTGACAAAACCTCTGGACGAACTGCGTGAAAATATAAAATCCCGGCACCTTGTGGAAAAAACCTATCCACTGGGGACCGACCTTTTAGGGCGTGATCTGCTGAGCCGGCTGCTCATCGGAACACGCATCAGCCTGAGCGTGGGTCTGATCTCTGTTCTCATCTCCATTTTCCTCGGCATTTTTTTAGGAGCGCTGGCAGGATACTTCAGGGGAAAGGTCGACCTCGTCATCATGTGGCTCATCAATGTCATCTGGTCCATCCCCACGCTTTTACTCGTTATTGCGATTACACTTGTTCTGGGCAAAGGCATTACGCAGGTTTTTATTGCGGTGGGTTTAACCATGTGGGTGGACGTGGCCCGTATTGTACGCGGACAGATCCTTGGCATCAGGGAAAAAGAATTTGTGGAAGCAGGGCGCGCGCTTGGCTTCAGCAATGCCCGCATTATTTTCAGGCACATCCTGCCCAACGTGATGGGACCCGTAATTGTAATGGCCGCGAGTAATTTTGCCTCGGCCATTCTGATGGAAGCGGGTTTGAGTTTTCTTGGTATTGGCGCGCAGCCGCCCATCCCTTCCTGGGGTGAAATGACCAATGCGCACCATGGTTATATTCTGATGGACAAAGCTTACCTGGCGTTTATTCCGGGTATCGCCATCATGACACTTGTTCTATCTTTTATGCTGGTTGGAAACGGATTAAGAGACGCGCTCGACACACGGGCAATGGACGATAAACCGCTCGTCTGATCACTTACCGCGAACCATTTCGCTCAGGGCGTCCACCCACTCAGGACTTGAGTTCAGACTGTTTACAAGCGTAATGGATTCTCCGCCATGCTCCCTGAAAATTTCTTCATATTCGGTTCCGATCTCAAAAATGGTTTCAAGGCAATCAGCCACAAAAGCCGGTGAAAACACAAGGAGTTTTTTAGCACCCTTTTTTGCCAATTCCTCTACCACCTTGTCGCTGTATGGTTTCAGCCACTTATCATCGAGACGTGACTGAAACGTTGTGGTGTATTTTCCTTCAGGGATGTTAAGTGCCTTTACAAGCTGTCGTGTAGTTTCAAACGAATTGGCACGGTAACAGAACTGGTTATTGATGGTGATCTTGTTGCAACAGTCGCCCAGGCGGCAGGTATCGCCACCATAATGCGCTGATGCTTTTCTGATCTGGCGTTCAGGCAAACCATGGTAACTGAATATCACATGATCGTACTGTGTGTGATCGTGTTTTTTTGCTTCAACCAGCAAGGCCCTCTGAAACGCAGGATGATCGTAAAATTTACTTACAATGTTGAGATCGGGAATCACTTCCCAGCCCTTGATGCAGTTCAGCACTTCTTCGATGGTACTGCCTGTGCTTGAACTCGCGTACTGCGGGTAAAGTGGAATAACGTGAATGCGCGAAGGTTTTTGTTTTCTCAGATTTTCAAGCGCCTGATGGATCGATGGTTTCTGGTAACGCATGGCCAGCTCAACAACGTACTCCGGCATCTTTTCCTGCAGTTTTATCTTCAGCGCCTCACTGTGAAACAACAGGGGAGAACCTTTTTCAGTCCATATCCTTTTATACAAACCGGCCGACTTAAAACTCCTGAAAGGGACGATGACCAGGTTAACGAGCGCAAAACGTGCAAACGCGTTGATGTCAATCACGCGCCTGTCGTTCAGAAACTGAGTAAGGTACTTCGCTACTTTTCCCGTTGAAGGATTGTCTGGTGTGCCAAGATTAACGAGCAGAACTGCTTCTTTCATGTGGAATTTTAATTGGTATTCAGATCGCTGATGGGATTGTTTGGTGTTTCCGTAGTAACATCCTCCGAAACCATTTTGTTTTCCTGAGCTGTGTCTTTTTTTGCAAAACGGTTCTGAAACAAAATGATGCTGATGACACCGGCCGAAATGGAAGCGTCGGCAAAATTAAAAATGGGTCTGAAAAACTGGAAATCTTCTCCTCCCCAGATGGGCAGCCAGTCCGGGAAATGTCCGTTGATGATGGGAAAATAAAACATGTCGACCACACAACCAAACATGCTTGGCGCGTAACCATCTGTGGTGAGTTGTGCCACACCATCGTAAGGGATGTATTCCTGGAACTCAGGATGCAGGGTGGTGCCGCGGTCGAAGATGAGTCCGTAAAACGCTGAATCGAGGATGTTGCCCAGGGCACCTGCCAGGATAAGAGATACCGCGAAAATAAAACCGGGATGTTCTTTTGTTTTAATGATATGACGGATGTAAAGTGCGCCGCCGATACAGGCGAGGATCCTGAAAATGCTGAGCGCGAGTTTCCCGAACTGGCCGCCGAATTCAAATCCAAAAGCCATGCCT
>CAZFCR010000368.1:897-4011 GCA_964517305.1 uncultured Akkermansia sp. | reverse complement strand
TTCGGGATTCTGAACGGTCCGCGCCCGCAAAGCTTACGAAGACCTTGAAGGGTTTTGCAGCCCGCGGATAAAAAGCTCCGGTGGTTGAGCTTGTCGAAACCACCTTTCCAATAATCTTCATATTAAAAGGGCTTCGATAACCGGGGCTTCGACCAGCTCAGCCGCCGGGTTTTTCGTCCGCGTAAGCCCGCACAGTTTCCGGCCTCATGGAATTGTGCGAGAAAATCAAAGGCCGTTCAAACATAATGGAGAAAAGTCTTTCCTGTTTTAGCACCTTTAGTCGGTCAAATGGACTTTTCGTTGCTATAAAAACGCTGTGATTTTCGAGATGCTAAGTGGCGCTTTGCTTCCGACAGCTTCACGCTGTGTTTTATTAAAGGCTGTCGGAATGATCAAAGCGCGCAGTTTGAACAGGCCTGTAGATTTTCCGCGCAAGGCCATGAAGCCTTGATTTCTTTGTAACTTTCTGCATCAAGGCAGAAAGTTAGCGGAAGATCTTTCGGAATGATCGAAGTGCGACACGAATTGACGCGGTGTGTAGTATTTCGTTTCTTCGTTAACCAGCCACCCCGCAACCCTGCCAGGTCCCTGCACACGGGCTAACGAAGACCTTGCAGGGTTTGCCAAAAAATTCCGGTGGTTGAGCTTGTCGAAATCACCTTTCCAATAATTTTACACGTAGTGAATAGCGGGGCTTCGGCCAGTTCAGCCGCCGGGTATACCGTTTGCCTCATGAACTTTGCTTAGATAATCAAAGCGCATTCAAACAGTGGTAAGTGGTTGTTTGTTCGACCCCTTCAGGGTCGCTGTTTTTTTGTGTGTGTATACGGCGGACGATGTCCGCCGTTATTGATATTGAATCCCTGCGGGATTCTGACAACGTAGCGAGGGCATTCGCCGAAGCAATCTGTTCTTGTCGAATGCTAATGATTCCTAAGCCCAGATCGCTTCAGGCTTCGGCTACATACGCAAGCCTTCGCGATGACGCAGGGTTTTAGCATTTCACGTCTCCGTTAACCAGCCATGCGCAACCCTGCCAGGTCCCTGCACACGGGCTAACGAAGACCTTGCAGGGTTTGCCAAAAAATTCCGGTGGTTGAGCTTGTCGAAACCACCTTTCCAATAATTTTACACGTAGTGAATAGCGGGGCTTCGACCAGCTCAGCCGCGGGGTTTTTGACCTTGCATTTTGAACCTTGAACCACTTTGAACCTTAAACTTTTTGAACCTTGAACCCTCAACTTTTTGAACGCTATCGACGGGAGACGACCCCAGCCGCCAGATCCTCTATTCTACAACTCAAAACTATTCGCAGCCAAAACATTTTTCTCCGTCTTCAACTCCACCCTGTACTTCCCTTTATCCAATCCCCTCAGAGGCAATTCTAAACTGTAAGTGCCGGAGGCGGAGGGCTGTAACCAATGACTCTTGATGATGCCCGCAGGCAAACCGTTTTCATCTGTCACCAGGATGGTCACATAACTGTTTTCGTTCAGTGAATAAATCAAATCACCCTTCAGTCGTGTGGGAACAACACGGATGTGTCCGCTTTTAAAAACATAGGTCTGAGTTTTGATACTGTACCAGGGAAGGACTTCACCTTTTAACCGCGCCACAAACTGCCTGAGTGGCAAAATAAGAGAATCGTTATCGCCACTGATGCCGGCGGCAGGGTGACCATTGCTTAATGACCAGACCGCCTGTTGTTCAGCGTGTTCCTCAAATGCATTCTGATTCAAAAAATCAGCCAGCCGAACCAGATTACTGTCAGCCATATCACCCCAGCCAAAAACATCCATGGCCTGTGGCGCGCGGTCACCGGCCTGACAACAATACACTTTAATGTCGGCGGTTGCCGAACCATAAGATCCCAGAACGAGAAAAAATTCTTTTACTACCAGCAGATCCTGTTTATCTTCCTGCGGGGCTCTGAACCTGCGGCCCGGCTCGATCCTGATCTGTAACGAATCCTGGCCTTTGTTATCCAGGCGAAGACTCAGGCAATGGCCACTGAATCCTCCCTTTGATATCACCTGCCCCTTTACGAGTTGTTTTTTTAATGCCGTCGCAAGATCCATACTCTTTTTAGCCGCAACCAGATCGTCCAACACAAACAATAACAAAATACCAAACCATTTTTTCATAGGTGTTATTTTTATTAATAACTCTGTCCGGCTAAAACTGTTACAATTTTTATTTTTAATTTTCCAGCATGTACCGGAGTTTTCTTTTTGTTTTTCTTTTTTGGTTACAGGCAGGCTTTTCGCAAAACCTCGATTACCGGGTGTTACACCAGCTCAACAAAAACACTTATCCCCAATGGGACGCGGCCATGAAACACCTCAGCTTCTCGGTGTATGTGCTTGAACCCATTCCGCCGGTGGCCATCAGTCTGCACGGTTATTTTAAAAAAGACAAAACCATTTTATGGAACGGGTACAAAAGCGCCATTTCCCTGTGTTTTGCCCTTGCTGTTTCAACAGCAATGAAATATGGAATTGACAGGCCGCGGCCGTATCAGAGTTATCCAAACGACATCATCCGCCGCGATCACTCCGACACACCCTCTTTTCCGAGTGGTCACACCACGGCTGCTTTCGCAACTGCCACCTCGCTCAGTCTTACTTATAAAAAATGGTATGTGGTTGTGCCGGCTTTTGCTTACGCAGGTTTGGCGGCCTACTCCAGGATGCGGCTGGGCATGCATTATCCCACTGATGTGGCTGCGGGCATGGTGATCGGCAGTGGAAGCGCTTTGCTCACCTGGAAGATCGCTGAGATCATCGCTGAAAAAAGAAAAAAGAAAACACTTATCCCCGGGGACTAAATTTTTTTTGTCAGGAATTTACCGGAAGGTATCGATCACATGAATGAGCGTGTCTATCTCTTCGCGTGTATTAAAAGAATGCAGACAGATGCGGATCCTTTCGCTGCCGGGCCTCACCACGGGACTTTTCATGGTGCGAACGTGGATATGGTGTTCGGCAAGTATTTTTTCGAGTGTATCCACCGCTTCGTTGCTGCCCAATACGATGCTGTGGATGGCACTCTGGCTCTTCACACAATCTTCGAGATCAGTTGAACTCTTCCTTTTTACCTAAAAGATATTCCAGT
>CAZFCR010000368.1:0-887 GCA_964517305.1 uncultured Akkermansia sp. | reverse complement strand
GATGTTTTTGAATAAAAATAAGAGATGTTGTTCTGAAGCTTGTCCTTTTCTTTGCTCTCGATCAGAAGCTGGTAGGCATGTTTAATGGCTTCTATACAATGAAGCGGCAGGGCAGTTGAATAGATGAACGAACGGGCAAAATTGATCAGGTAATTCCGCAATACTTCACTGCCCACAACGGCCGCACCGTGACAACCCATGGCCTTGCCGTAAGTATAGATCCGCGCAAAACAACGGTGCTCTACTGAAAGGGCATTGCACAGCCCGCGGCCCTGACTCCCAAAAACACCAATGGCATGGGCTTCATCAACAATGAGAAAAATATTTTTGGAAGGTTTGCAGATCTCAACCAGTTCGAGCAGCGGCGCGGTATCGCCATCCATTGCATAAACACTCTCCACCACCACATAAATATTCTCAAAGCTTTTCTGATGCCGGTGGATCAGCTCTTCCAGCGAAGATACATCGTTGTGCCTGAATTTATAATGTGTGGCCTGGCTGAGCCTCACTCCGTCGTGCGTGGAGCCATGCACCATTTCATCATAGAGAATAAGATCGTTGCGCTGCGGCACGCTCGACAACAAACCAATGTTGGCATCGTAGCCCGAATTAAAAATCAGCGCTGAAGGCGCGTGGTGAAACAATGCGATCTGTTTTTCCGCGTCTTCGGTATAACTGCTGTTTCCGCAGATGAGCCGCGATCCGGTAGCGCCTACAATGTTTTCCGGTGAATAAGCAGTTTGCTGTAATTTTTCACGCAGCATGCCAGATTTCGAAAAGCCCAGGTAATCATTGCTGCAAAAATCGATGGCCGGATAAGCGTTCTGCAATCTGCGCAGGTTCCCGCTTTGCTCCCGCTCAATCAGGGCTTTCATCAGATATGTGGG
>CAZFCR010000367.1:0-4035 GCA_964517305.1 uncultured Akkermansia sp. | reverse complement strand
GGTGGGCGGTTTTTTTAATCGATTTAAAACTCAAGCTAAGAACTATGAGCAATCAAAACAATGGTCATAACGACCACAATCAAAACAATAAAGAAGTGTGCCTTTTGATAAAGGTCACGCAAAGCACCACTCCGTGGGAAGTAAAATTCAGTAAGACAGCAAAGGTCTCTGAAGTTTTATCAGCTGTAATTAATAAATTCTCATTTGCCACTAACGGCAATTATGAGATACGGCTGAAAGCAAATCCTAACGAGGCGCTTAAGCCAGAGCGCACACTTGTCAGCTACGGCTTGGCTGATGATCACTGTCATAATGCAAGTTTCACAGATTTAGGAGCCGCTGCATGACTGTAGATTCGGAGGTCTCCTTGGCGATTATTCGCGAGGAAATCGCTGAGTGTGATCCAGAAAGTTTTGGTTGGACCATCGGCGAACCCGATGCGTCCAACCTGAGCTTTCAGGTGACCATGACAGCAAAAAATAAAGAGGTGTACCATCTTCATGTGGGTTTTGACAATTACAAGCAAAGCCCGCTGCTTTTAGATTTCTATGATCCTCAGACAGGAAAAGTGGGAGCGAAAAATGCTTATCCATCCGATAAAAAAAACTTTTTTAATAAGACCAAAGTGGTTATTTGTCATCCATGTAATAGAAAGGCCTATGCGGGCTATACTGGTATCCATTCGGAGTGGGATCTTTCCAACTGGAAAAGTAACCCCGGAGTAGGGCAGCTTACCAGGCTTTGCGCCATTCTGGAGGCAATTCACTGTCGGTTAACCAACGATGATTATGAAGGCAGAATGGTTTAGCGAACGAAGTATCACTCCAAAGGATAGAATTCGTTACACGATCTCACGTGAGGTTATTCAATTTACGGAATCAATCTTATTTCAGTATGGGGAAGAGCAAAATGCTGAAGGATTGGTGTATTGGGCCGGCATTCGCAATTCCTCAGAAGTGATTGTTACAACTTGTATCGCCCCTAACCTGATTTCGTCTCGCTATGGGCTTACGATTGACCACTTATCGAATTACTATGTTGTTGAGGCACTATCAGAACATCAGGTAATACACATTGGTCAAGTGCATTCTCATCCTTTTAAGTGGGTAGGCCATTCAGAAACAGATAACGAGCGAGCTGCGTTTAAGGTAGAAGGGCTTTTGTCTCTTGTGGTACCACACTTTTGTAAAAAAGGTATGCAACCCCTAACAAGATGCGGAGTTCATAGGTTTGCCAGCGGTCAGTTTGTGCGCCTTTCAACGCGATATATTAAAGACAGAATGCAGATTGTTAGCAATGGCAATTCAATATTAATTGATCAGAGAAAAGCATGAAACATAACAATATTTTTGACAGAGTAGATATAGTTGACGGAGTAACTTCAGACTACCGGGTTGCTGCCGTCTCGGTAATAATTTCGGAACAATCGTTGGAAGATTACAATGGTCAAGTTATGTCTGTAGTGGCTGCAAATATTCTTGGTCGGTGGGCAAGCAGTATTAACTTCTCAATTCCGAGGGACGCTAGATGCCTGCTACCAGGTGCTCCGGAGTCATTCTTTGATTATTTGGAAAAGACGGTGGCACAGTCAGGATTAAACTGCAAGTTCACGATCAACAGCCAAGTTGACGAGACTGATTTACGATTACACGTCGGCCCCACGGACGAAAACAATATGATTTGGATTTCAGCATCTGGATGGGTTGCGGGCTGTGGATTTAATGAAAAATGTGACGGTGGCTCGCAATCTGCTCCTTCAGGATTCGCTGCCAGCTTCGCAGCATGTCTCGGTGTTGCAGAGTTGTTTCGGCGCGCATTGGGACAACCTCGGACTCCATTTAAGGTATGGTATTCGTTGTACAATTACGAACAGGGGATAGATCGCTCGGCCTTACAAAATCCTGCGATTCTTGGCGGCTGTGACTTTGGGATTTTGCATATAATTGGCTCTGGCGCAATCGGATCGTGTTTCGCATATCTTCTCACCCTTGCCCATGATATCAAAGGTTCAGCTCATCTAATTGATCACGACGAAATAGATGCTCCTAATATTCCCGCCTCTCTAGTCTTTAGTTTGTCTCAAGTTGGCGGAAATGTGAAGAAGGTCGATGCTTGCGCTCGCCTTTCGAATTCTAATATTGAACTTCTGCCATTTCCTGACGACTATGAAGCATTTATTAAAAGTGGAAGACATCGGACATCCCCGGCGGACGTAATTCTATGCTTTGCGAACGAAAGAAACATTTGGTCTACTATCCAACATAACTGTCCGCCAGTGGTACTTCACGCAACCACCAGTCCGAATTGGGGAACAAATTTTGGCAGACACATCCCAGAAAAAGACTGGTGTATTCTGTGTCGTTTTGGTTCGCAGTTGGTTTCAACTGTTCCGCTGGACTGTGCGAAGGGAGAGCTTCCATCACGAACAGAACAAAAGCGATATGGCGTACTTCCTTTTCTTGCTGCTGCTAGTGCCTCCATCGCGTTTGCTGAACTTTATAAAATGTATATGCTGGAAAATCACCAGGACCACTCAAACTTTGTGGAATTTTCGATGAAAAACTCTGTAACATCGTTTGACGGATGGAATAGACCAAGCAAAAGCTGCGACGTTTGCCGGGAACAAAATCCGAAGATTTACCCATCATTTGTAAAATCATCTAAGCTTTGGCAGCTTATAAATTAATTCAATCTACTATCAAGAAATAACAATGAATAACCATTTTACAATTTCTGAAAGAAATTTTATATCTCGGCGTGTGTCATTTCAGTCGGGCCAGGACACCTCTGCACTTATTGTAACAGCCGACTCTGGCCGAATAATTTACCGGAGAAAAATAGACACTGTTATAGGAGTTAACCATCCAGGAATTCTACTTGGGGTAGATATCTGGGGAAATACCTGGGTAGTGCATAACCACTACAAATACGGATATGCAGTCGTAGAAAACATAGCGGATTTCTGTGCTGGCCAGGACTGGTGGTTTGACAATCGCCCTCTTCCTTATGACAAGTACACTATAGTAAATCATGCCCTCTGCCAATGGCAAACGAAAAAGCCATATCATTGGCTAACGAACAACTGCGAGCATTTTGTAAACCGTATTGTTGGACATTCTCACAAGTCTAATACAGTTGACAAAATATCTGACTGGGCGATATTTTGGGGCGGGCTTGCTGCAATAATTGGCTTAATCGCAGGAAAAAAGGTGCTATTTCAACTCGGAGCAGGGATCGCTACTACCGGTTTCCTTGGAAAAGGTGTATCCCGACTAAAGTAAACCGGTTCAATAGCATGTTCATATCAGCGTTTGATTGCGGGCGCGGCGATTTTTGCGAAGCAGGCCTTGTTCATTAGGTCAAGACTGTTTATCTTTGAATGGTTAACCCGTACTTTATGATACAAAACCTGATCAGTACTAAGACTCATTTTGGAGTAAGGTTTCTAGGTAAGGTTTTGTTTGAAAATGTATCAAAATGGAGCTTTTTGCCATCTGGCAACTTGCTAAGTATCAGATAATCAGGATGAGGCGACACAGTTCGAGTCCCTTCATCCGCACAAAATATTGCCCTGACGATGAGTCGGGGCATTTTTGTATAGAGCGGATGGCATACGTTTACATTTTATACTCTGAAAAGCTGGGTAAATTTTACACAGGAAGCTGCTTAGATTATACCGGCAGACTTCAGGATCATAAAATGCGTGCTGACATTACTTCATTTACCGCAAAAGCGGATGACTGGAATGAATTCTATGTGATTTCCGATTTGAGCGAACATCAGGCTCGTTCCATTGAAAAACATATTAAGTCGATGAAGAGCAGCACATATATTCGAAATCTTAAAAAGTATCCGGAGTTGGTTCAAAAACTTAAAGATTTGTATTCTTAGTCTTGTTGGCAGCCGCACCAGTCCCGATAGCTATCGGGATAGGATCTGGCGCCGCAAGGCGTGGGGGTTCGTCCCGATAGCTATCGGGACCCTTCATCCGCACAAAATATTGCCCTGACGATGAGTCGGGGCATTTTTGTATAG
>CAZFCR010000366.1:0-4036 GCA_964517305.1 uncultured Akkermansia sp. | reverse complement strand
AGGCAGAACACAAAAAGTTTTGTTATCGTTAAAATAGTTGATATTGAGGTCAAGTCTGGTTTTACAACGGGCCAGAAATTCCCCCCGGTTTTCTTTAAACCGGAGTCCATGCACAAACACACGGCCTTTTAAATCGGCAGACAAACCATCCTCAAAATGTTTCAGCCTTACAACATCATCTACCAGGTCGAACTTGATGCGCTGTCCCCGCGCGGGGTTGATGTAAGAAAACGCTACATTTTTAAACAGGATTTTATTGATCTCAAACCGCAGCGGATTGGGCTTTACAGTATCGGGCCTGACTTTACGTGCAACTACTTTTTTCGAAGCAGTGTCTTTAATAAAATAAATTTCGCCGTCTTTCAGAGAGATGTTTCTGACGATGAACTCTTTGTTAAGCATCCTTTCAACATTAAGTGTTAATCCTAATGTTCCCGCTTTGATATATGAGTTTTTAAATGCGGTACTTCTTACCTCCACGTCCCTCAGCTGAACAGATGCCTGAGGCCAGTTGGCAAGAAACGACACATCCACATCGCTTACACTCAGGTCGATCCCGTGCTCTTCTTTTAAAGTGTTTGTGAGTAATTCAGTCAACTCCTTTTTGTAAAAGGTAACTACTACGTAGACTGCACCAGCTGATAATAGCAGAATAACAAAAATGGAAACTAAAAGACCTTTAATAAATTTCATCTGGCACCAGGCGCTTGCACCCTAAGTTACAACATCCCGCCCGCTTTCTCCTAACTATTCAGCTAATACATTCGGGCTTTTGGGGGAAAAAAACCCGCTGTTGGCATTTGTTAAGAGCGCACAACAGCGGGACCTTCTTTTTCAGTCGATGAAAGCTATTTGTTCGTGACTTACACTCATCGCTACATAATTTTTTTTGTGCTGCAGTAAAATACAGGAACACGAGGGATCATGGTCGAGTAATCCACGTAATGCACCAAGAGAAATCACCCCGGTAAGATATTGAACATCCTGTTCCTGATGGGTGGTATGGATCTCATCAAAAGCGCGCCTGATCCGCGCTGCATTCGCAGGAGCATGCCTGAAAAAAACTTCAACATAAATGTCATGCTCCTTTGCAGCCAACAAATGTGTTCCCAGCTTCTTGTACTCATAAGCATAGTTATGACTGAGCGCAGAGATGTCCGAGATCACAGCGGATGCCGTGGGATGGGCACCCGCACCGCGGCCTTCAAAAAACTGCGCATCAGAAAAACATGAGTTCAGGCGAACACCGTTAAATACACCATCCACGTTATACAATTTATTTTGTGGTCGTATGAACTCCGGCATAACGTAAGCCTGAACAGTATCGCCTTCTTTTATCGCCCTTGCAACAAGTTTTATCTTATAGCCTTTCTCGCGTGCATAAGCCTGTTCCGCTGGTCCTATCCGGTTGATGCCAAGCCGGAAGATGTCGGCCGGATGTACAAAAAGACCGAAAGCATGCACAAGCAACAGATTCAGTTTGTATACCGCATCATGACCTTCTACATCAAGGGAGGGATCACTCTCGGCATATCCGAGGTGCTGGGCCTCGGCAAGGGCTTCTGCGTAAGAACTGTTTGTTGATGAGATTTTTGAAAGTATGTAGTTGGTGGAACCATTTACAATACCTTCCACCGATTCCAGCAGGTCATTGTCATAATATTCTTCCATGTTCCTGATCACAGGAATACTTGCGCAACAGGCTGCCTCGTAAAGAAGCGATCCGCCGTGCCTTCGTTGCAAATCAAGAAGCTCCTGGAGGTGAAGGGCGATCATCTTTTTATTGGCGCTTACCACGCACTTACCCGCCCGCAGTGCTTCGCACACGATCACGACCGCTGCATCGGCATCGTCGATCAGTTCCACCACCACATTGATTTCAGGATCACCAAGTATATCCGCCTTATCAAAACTGAAATGCTCTGACCCTATGGGGCGCTTTTTATCCTTTTGCCTGACACATATTCGTTTGATATTGGCCTGAAGCGCGGGTGTTTTCTTCAGCACTTCGTAAAGTCCGAAACCGGCACAACCAAAACCAAATAATCCTATTTGTAATTTTTTTCTTGACATTTTCCTAAATATTTTTTGAGTTAAACTATTGTTATCATGCGCTGAAACTTGCCACAGCTGAAAGAGCGTGAATGGCTGACGAAAGGTCTGAAACAAGATCCTGTGCGTCTTCTATCCCCACCGACAAACGGATGAGGCTGTCGCTGACACCGCTTTCGCAACGTTTTTCTCTTGGAATAGATTTATGCGTCATTTCGCTGGGCAGACAAACAAGGCTTTTTACGCCGCCCAGACTTTCAGCCAGCTTGAATAACTTTGTGCTTTTTACGACCTGGCGTGCAAATTCAGTCTCGTCAATTTTTAGATCAAAAGAAACAATGCCGCCGAAGTGCGTTAACTGTGCCCTTGCAATCTCGTGATTCCTGTGGCTTTGCAGTCCCGGATAATAGATCCTGTTAACGATGGATTGCGACTGAAGAAACG
Organism: uncultured Akkermansia sp.; assembly: GCA_964517305.1. Lineage (GTDB taxonomy): Bacteria > Bacteroidota > Bacteroidia > B-17B0 > Aurantibacillaceae > Aurantibacillus. The sequence continues at coordinate 1,540 of CAZFCR010000366.1, read as the reverse complement.
CGACGATCTTTTCAGCGTTTGCCGAATGTTGTTTCACGCGGAGCGCCAGCGTTTCAATTCCCCTTACCACGAGCCAGCTGTCGAAAGGACCGAGAATAGCGCCTGATGCGTTCTGAATGAATTTTATCTTCGCTGCCAGTTCTTCCGAGGCGCTGATCACCAGACCGGCAATCAGATCACTATGACCCGATAAATATTTTGTGGCGCTGTGAACAACAAGATCCGCTCCCAGCTGAATTGGTTTTTGAGAGACCGGAGAAGCGAATGTGTTATCCACGCAAAGCAGCAGCTTATTGGCTTTCGCGATGGCGGCAATCGTACGAATGTCAGATATTTTTAAAGTGGGATTGCTTGGTGTTTCAAACCAGATGAGCCTGGTTTTTCTGTTGATGGCTGCTGCTACTTCGGCGGCGTTGGCGGTGTCAACATATTTTACGGTGATGCCGAATTTCTGATAAACGTGTGTAAAAAGCCGGAACGCACCACCGTAAATATCATCAACCGCTATGATCTCGTCGCCCGAACTGAGCAGTTTGAGAACTGCGTCGATGGCGGCCAGCCCGCTGGCAAAAGCGCTTGCGCCTGCGCCATCTTCGAGCGAGGCAATGAGGTTTTCGAGCACCTGCCGCGTAGGGTTGTTGCTGCGCGCGTAATCGTAACCTTTGTTCACACCAGGCTCTTCCTGTACAAAAGTGGCAGTCTGATAAATGGGAGTTGAAATTGATCCTGTATGTGGATCAGCGGGAATGCTGTGCAGAATTTTTGTTTGTTCTTTCATTTTGTTTTGAATTTTTAAGTGTTAAACATAGGTTCATTAAAAACCTGCTTATCCAAAACAAACATGCCGGAAAAACAAAAAGCTCTTCCAACAAGTCAGAAGAGCTTTTAATATATCGCGAATAATTAATTGCTGTTTTCTAACTTATCTTTCTCAGCATTGCTGAGTTGAATGTGGCACCTTTTCCCTTGCGGGAGAGGTTGTCAAGACATCATAGGGTCAATTCCCTCTGTCTTTCTGGATAAGAAAATATTAATGAACGTGATGCAAAGATAAATGATAAATAAACGAAACAACAAATAAATTTTTATTATCCTGCCGGAATTCTCTCTGGGGAAACTGTAAAACCTTTGTCATCCGGGCAAAACAGAGCTGTTTTTTTTCCTGCTTTATGGCGGATGAGATGAAAAACGACTGCCTGATACTTATTCAACACGCCGATCCGCAACAGGGATTCAAAAAAAAGGGGCAAACCGTATGGCCGCCCCTCTGTTTTATTAATTTAAAAAATTATTGTTTCACAATCTTCGTTGTTAACACAGCGCCATTCGCGTCTACAATGTTTACCATGTAAATGCCGGCTGCGCTGTTCTGAAGATCAAGTACTGTGCCCGATTCAGCAACCGCTGTTTCAGAAACAACCTCACCGAGAGCGTTGAATACGACGGCCTTCGTTCCAGGCGCAACATTGTTGATGTTAATTGTAAACAGGCCATGTGATGGATTAGGGAAAATGCTCACTTTGGCAGCGCTGTTCTCTGC
>CAZFCR010000365.1:0-4039 GCA_964517305.1 uncultured Akkermansia sp. | reverse complement strand
TTTACCTGATCAATTACCACATCACCAAAACAGGGCCGCTTCAGGCTGAAGAATACACGCTCAGCGTTAAAAAAGCCGAAGCAGAAATTGCAGAATTCATGAAAAATTCTGCAGCCAATGTGGACGAAACCACTGTGACCCTGCTCACCGAAGCGTCTGACCTTAACATTGGGAAAGACCTGTACATTGCCAACTGCGCCGCCTGTCACGGTCGCGCCGGTGAAGGAACGGTGGGACCCAATCTCACAGATGATTACTGGCTGCACGCCGGCGGTGTAAAAGACATTTTTAAAACCATTAAATATGGCTGGCCCGACAAAGGCATGAAAGCCTGGAAAGAAGATTTTTCGCCGATGCAGATCGCGCAGATCACCAGTTACATTAAATCGCTGCGGGGTACCAACCCTGCCAACGCGAAAGAAAAACAGGGCGATCTGTTTACTGAAGAAGCCACGCCGGCATCAGACAGTACCCGTGTTGCGCCCGCAGATACTTTAAAAACCGTTGCTGAGATCAGCCATTAAAATAAACACGAACCATGTCCTCAAGTCCTCAGGTAAAAGAAAGTTTCAGAGATACCATTGCCACTGTTGATAAGGAAGGGAAACGCAAGTGGATCTTCCCTACCAAACCATCGGGCAGACTTTTTAACCTGAGGAAATACCTGAGCTGGGTTTACCTGATCATTTTTTTCACGCTGCCATTTATAAAAGTAAACGGTGAACCTCTTTTCCTGATCAACATCCTCGAACGTAAATTTATCTTGTTCGGCATGATCTTCTGGCCGCAGGATTTTTTCATCTTCGGCGTGGGCATGCTCATTTTTATTGTGTTCATCGCGCTCTTCACTGTGATCTTCGGTCGTGTGTTTTGCGGATGGGCCTGCCCGCAAACCATTTTTATGGAAATGCTTTTCCGTAGGATAGAATACTGGATCGAAGGTGATGCCACTTATCAGCGTGCCCTTGCGAAAATGCCCTGGAACAGGGAAAAGATCACAAAAAAAACAATCAAGTTTGTTTTATTTTACCTGCTTTCTTTTCTAATTGCCAATACTTTTCTCTCCTACATTATAGGTGTAGATAAGGTCCTGGCTTATGTACGCGAACCAATTTCACAGCACACCGGCACTTTTATCTCATTGATTGTATTCACCACCATTTTCTTTTTTGTGTATTCATGGTTCCGCGAACAGGTGTGCATCATTGTTTGTCCGTACGGCCGTATGCAAGGTGTGTTGCTGGATAAAGAAAGTGTGGTTGTTGCCTATGATTACAAACGCGGAGAACCACGTCACAAATACTCAAAAACAAAAGACCTTTCCACCGGCGATTGTATTGATTGTAATTTATGCGTAAAAGTTTGCCCAACCGGCATCGACATCCGTAACGGCACACAACTCGAATGCATCAATTGCACCGCCTGCATCGATGCCTGTGATCACATCATGGAAAGCGTAAAACTGCCTCCGGGATTGATCCGCTTCGATTCAGAAAAAGGCATCGCCGAAAAAACAAAATTGCGGTTTACTACGCGCATGAAAGCTTACTCGGCCGTACTCCTGGTTTTAATTGCCGTTGAAATAACCCTGCTTACCACCCGCAGCGATTTCGACGCAACCATTCTAAGGGCAAAAGGCATGCTTTACCAGGAAAGACCCAACGAACAGATCAGCAATTTGTTCACCATCAAGATCGTGAACAAAACGCGCGATAGTCTGCCGGTATCACTGAAAGTGGAAAATTCGGATGCTAAAATTGAGGTGGTGGGAAGAGATCTCGGCGTGAGCGCGGAAGGCATGTCAGCCGGACAATTCTTCATCTTTATGGACAAAGACAAGATCAGCAAAAGAAAAACCAAACTGAAGATCGGACTCTACAGTAACAACAAAAAAATCAAGACTGTCTACACCAATTTTCTTGGACCGATGGGCAATCGTAACACTAAAAAATAAAAATCATGAGCTGGGGATTTAGAATAACCATATTGTACCTTGGATTTGTGGGCCTGATACTCACGCTGGTATTTACCTGTTTCGGGCACAAGATCGAACTTGAAACAAAAGATTATTACGCCAAGGAACTGAAGTTCCAGGACCAGATCAACGCGGATGCAAATGCCAGAGCGCTGTCACAGCCCATCGATCACGAAGTCAAAGGCCGCTCGGTGATGCTGCGTATACCTGCCGAACTGCGCAGCGCCGATTTTAAAGGCGAGGTACTTTTTTTCAGACCCTCAGATTCCTCGCTCGATAAAAACTTTAAGCTGGAGCCCAACGCCGAAGGCATACAGGTATTTGAAGATCCCGGTTTTGAAAAAGGCGTTTACAAAATGTGTGTGTCAATCAGCAGCAACAACAAATCGTATTACGAAGAAAAAGTAGTTTACCTGAATTAAATGGAATTTCTTTTAGCCGCCATCAGCCTTGGTTTCCTCGGAAGCTTTCATTGCATCGGCATGTGCGGCCCTATTGCCCTGGCTTTACCAATTGGTGGCGCCAGAGGCATTCAACGCGTTCTGCTCATCTTAACCTACAACGCAGGACGCATGCTCACTTATGCTGTGCTGGGTTTAATATCAGGCGCACTGGGCAAAGGTTTTATGCTGGCAGGTTTTCAGCAGAAATTATCGGTGGTGCTTGGCATTCTGATATTGGCCGCGGTCATTTTTCCGCGGATCTACCGTGGCAATTTTAATCCTGCCCGGCCGGTGGATGCTTTTTTTAATGTAATTAAAACCAGGCTTGGCAAATTGTTTTCAAAAAAAGGGCATGCCTCGTTGTTTACGATTGGTTTTCTGAATGGGCTGTTACCATGCGGACTTGTATACATGGCCCTGGCGCTTGCGCTTGCACTGGGAGATCCGCTTCAGAGCGCGCTGTTCATGGCGGTGTTTGGTTTTGGTACTGCGCCGGTGATGATCGGACTTCCATTGTTTGGCAACTTTATCAGTTTACCTGTCCGCAATAAAATCAGAAAAGCTGTACCGGTATTCATGAGTGTGATGGCTGTTCTGCTCATCCTTCGGGGATTAAATCTCGGCATTCCCTACATCAGTCCGAAAATAGAACCGGCAGGCACCGCGTCCTGTCATCAGCCAGCACCCGTGGCCAAATGTTGTCACAAATAAGTAGCTGACCGCTTCCAACAAAAATGCCCCGCATCTTTTACGGGGCATTGTTCATAAATTTGATTCTTAAGACATCGGAGGTTCCGCGTCGTCAATGTTGATGAGGGGTTCATCAATGATCTCCTGTTTGATGGACTTCCTGTCGATCGACAACAAAATAGCTGGTAACAAAATCAGATTGGTGAACATGGAGAGCAATAACGTTAATGAAACCAGTACACCTAAAGCTACAGTGCCGCCAAAACTGGAGGCCGTGAAGATGGCGAATCCGCAAAACAGAATGATGGAAGTGTAGATCATACTCAGACCTGTATCCCTGATAGCTGCTGAAATAGCTGCTGAAGAAGATTTTTTGAGGCGTTTGAGCTCATGCCTGTATTTAGAGAGAAAATAAATGGTGCCATCACTCGAAATACCAAAGGCTATACTGAAAATAAGTATGGTTGAAGGTTTAAAACGGATGTCGAGAAAACCCATCACCCCGGCCGTAATAACAAGGGGAATAAGGCATGGGAGTTTGGAAAGAATGATGATACGCACTGAACGGAAAAGAAAAATTCCCACAATGGCAATGAGGATGATCTCGATCACCAGACTCTCAATGAGGTTGGAAAGCAGGTAGTCATTACTCTTAAGAAACACCAGGCTGTGCCCCGTTAAACTTACATTGTAATCTGCAGGTTCAAAAATAGAATCTATTCTTGGTTTCAGCTCTTCTACCAGAGCGGTCATTTTTTTCGAACCAATGTCCGCTGCCTGATAGCTGATGCGCGTTACCTGTTTGTTGGTATCAATAAACGAATTCAGTTTATTTCCCTGTCCGCTAAGCGAACCTGCATAGTCTTTCAGCTCTTTCAGGTCGGTTACTCCGGGAAGCGCGTAATACTTAGGGTTGCCGTCCCTGTAAGAC
>CAZFCR010000364.1:0-4065 GCA_964517305.1 uncultured Akkermansia sp. | reverse complement strand
AATTCTTCCATGATATTAAAAAAAAGAGGCTGCCCTTTTGAGACAACCTCTTTTGTTTTAATACCATCGGAATTTTAACGGGCATTGTACAGCCAGCCGGTAGGATCCATGTGTTTCACACCTTTCCAGATCTGCAGGTTCATTGAGGTTTTTCCTTCGTCTTCATCAAAAAGGACTGTGCCTATTGGCTGTTTCACGCTGACCTTTTGCCCTGTTTTTATGAGGACCTCATCCAGGTTACTGTATACGCTCAGATATTCACCATGCCTGATGATGACCAGTTTGCCACCTGTTGGCGAAACAGCTATACTCGTGACTTCACCTTCAAACACAGACCTTACCTGAGTTCCCTTGTTTGCGCATATCTCCACACCAAAATTCACAACCATAAAACCTTTTAAAGCAGGATGTTCATGTTCACCATAAGGTTCACAGATCACACCTTTGAGAACGGGCCAGGGCAGTTTACCGCGGTTGTTCGAAAAATCAGTGCTCAGCGCCTCGGCTTCTTCCGAAAGTTCGGGCATCAGCAGGGGTTTGTCAGGTTCAGGTTTTGTATCTGCCACGGGTTTAGGCGGCGGGGTGCCGGCTTTTTTCGCAGCGGCAATGCGGCGTTTCTCTTCTTTTTCTTTTTCTTCCTTAGCTTTTTTTGCTGCCGCAATTCTGGCTTGCCGCGCACGTTCGGCCGCTTCGGCCTTACGACGGATCTCCTCTTCGATCAGTCGTTTAATGGCCAGCTGTAACTGCACGGCGTCTTCTTTCTTTTTCTCAAGTTCGGTCTTAAGTTGTTTTTCTTTTTTCTGAAGCTCGGTGAGCACCTGTTCCTGTTCAGCTTTTTCGTTGCTGAGGTTCTTTTTTTCAACCACTTCATTGCCCAGCAAGGTGTTTTTTTCCATCCGCTGTTCTTTCAGTTCGTTGAGGCCTGCAATGAGCCTGGTTTGTGTATTGATGATCTCCAATGCCTGTTTGCGCCTGAACTCGGAATACTGCTGCATGTATTTTAACCGCGCGTAAGCCTGGTTAAAATCGTCGGCGGCAAAAATAAACATCAGGGCGCTGTAGGCATCCTGGTTGCGCTGCGCAAACACGATCATCCTGGCATATTCTTTCTTAAGTTTTTCGAGTTGTGCTTTCAGCTGCTCAATGTTGTTTTCGTTCCTGCGGATGTCTTTATCGAGCTCATTGAGCTGCGCGTTGATCGTCGCGATGAGTTCCTGCCGTTTTTTTAATCTGATGTTAAGGGTAACCAAAGCGCCCATCGATGACTTTTTGATGGCCTTGGTTTCAGAGAGCATTGAGTTGATCTGCCGGATCTCGTCGTTGATCCGCTTTTTTTTATTCTCAAGTTCTCTTTTTGAAGATTTGCCGTTTTGCGCAGAGACAGGATAAATTAACAGAAAAGAACAAACAAGCGTAACAAGTAAGAGCAGTTTATTTCTTCTGGATCTGTATCGCATCATATTTGGCCGGTATATTTAAAAAGATCTTAAGCGGCGTATTTTTCTCTATGCGAACATAATCAATTTTTAAGCTTGCATTTTTCTGTGCCATGATGTCAATATCAACATGATACGGTGCATAAACGCTGTCCTTTTGCGTAAAGTTGGAGTAGGAAGCGATGAATTTGCGATTGGTACCGGGATCAATAAATTCATTGGCAAGGATCTTATACTCCGAGTTGAGTGTGAGTGTTTGCATGGCATTGCGGAGTTCGGCGTCGCCATCCTGAATTTTCCTCAGTCTTCTTTTGCGTTCGGTACTCAGCAGGTAACGACAGTTGACGCGGTCGGCAGCGGGTTTTAAACGTGCTTCTTCGTCATGAAACTCAGCGCTGTTGCCCAGCAATACCGCCTGAACGACATCGTAATCAAGATCGGCGTTAAGCAGGTTGTTGATGTAATTAAAATCGCCTTTAAAATAGGTTTTATGGATGTAGTCCACAAAATGAACGGAGTCTTTGGTGATGAGCGCGCGTGCGACCTGCAATCCAAGCACATACTGAATGGTTACCAGAATAGCGCTGTCTTTGCGGATGCTCAGTTTGATGTCAAAACTTTCGTCCTTCTCGTCAGCATGCGTTTCAACATTGGCTTTGGCGCTGATCCAGTTAAAGTCCAGTTCTTTTTCCTTCATCCTTCGCCCAAGTGTCCGCGCGCTTTTATAATCCATTTTGCAACGGCCGCCAACTGTGTCTTCTCCCTGTGTAGTGTCCTGTGTCTTCACCATTTCCTTTTTACGCTTACAGCTGTTTGTAAAAAACATCAGCGCCAGAAGTGAAGCGGTCAATATAAAATATGCGAATGTTTTAGTCATTTAGTTTTCTCTCTTTAATTTTCCTGAGCAGTGTTTCTGAATTGCCACCCGCCTCTTTCGCCCGCTGCCACTGTTTTAATGCATCCACAGGTTTGTTAAGCCTGAACAAAACATCTCCGTAATGCTCCAGTATGGTTGGATTGCCGGGGCCCATCGAAGAAGCCTGCGACAGCCATTTCTCAGCCTCCGTGTATTTTTTCTGTTTGTAGAGGATCCAGCCATAAGTATCCATGTAGTTGCGGTTGTTCGGGCTCAGGTCAATTGTTCTTTTCGACAGTTTTTCAGCACGATCGAGGTAATCGTTTCTGAGAGAAAGGTAATAAGCATAGTTGTTGAGCACATACGTATTGTCCGCATCAATGCGCAATGCATCATCAAAGGCTTTGTCTGATTTTTCGTGCTCTTTCAGGTAATGATAAGCGTCGCCCAGCAGACGCAGAAAATCGAGCATGAGCGCGTTGTTATCGATTACGTATTCAACTCCATCGCTTAAAGACTGCGAAGCCTTTTTATAATTTCTCAGCTGCATGTTGGCAAGGCCATTGTAAAGGTAGTTGCGCGGCTGGCTGGGAAAAAGATCGATGGCCATGCTGCTGTGTTTTTCGAGCGAATCGTATCGCTGCAACTCGTTATCTGTATAAAGCAGGTTATCCCAAACGCGGAAATCTTTACGTTCATTGATCGCCGCGGCGTAATAAAACGGAGCGGCTTCCGCTATCTTTTTATCGCGCATTAAAAAATCGCCGTACATGCCGTTTGCTTCCGGTGTTTTGGGATGAACCTTCAGCATGATGGCAGCAAGTTCCATTCCCTTCTGTTTTACATCTGGCTGCGCTTCGGCTCTGTTATAAAATGAAGAAAGGATGTCGGCTTTCATAGCCACATCCAGTTCGGGATTCAGAAAAGCCAGCCGGAGTTCAGAAAAAGCGGTGGTTTCATCGCCCTTAGCGGTGTAATAATCGTGAAGAGCCAGGTGAACGGTAGGATTGCCAGGGTCGTACTCGAGGATCCTGTCGTACATCTGTTTGGCTTTTTCAATGTCATTCTGCTCAAGGTAATATTCGGCGAGATAAGCATAAAAACGGGGCTCTTTTTTGTCAGACTCAGACAGACGCAACAACTCCTGCTCCATCTCGCGGAATTTTTTCTGGCTCTTGAGCAGCTTTATTTTATTGAGGGAGAGTTGTTCGTTGATGCCATAAGTTTTTTCAAGGTCGTCGTAGATCCTGAACGATTTATCATACTGGCCCAACATGGCGTAATCAATAGCAAGATCCTCGCGGAACTCACTTCTTGCAGGAAAATTTTTAACGAGATTTTCCCTCATCTTTACCGCTTCTGAATACTGTTTGGAGGTTACAAGGCAATCGATCAGCAGCAACTGGTACCATTCGTTTTTTTGATCAGATGCGGCAGCCATCCTGGCGTTCTCCAGCGCTTTGTCGTTATTGCCAAGGAGTTTGTGCAATGTGGCGAGTTCATATTTTACAGGCACACTCGCGGGATCAATCTCTGCGCATTTTTCAAAAAGCCGGAGTGCATCCTGGAGATTGCCCTTCATTCTTTCTGAACAACCATCCACATAATAACTGCCAAACCTTATTTCGTTTAAACCCCCCGGTTCTGTTTGCCCGGCTGTTTTAGGAACCTCAGCCGCGGCCGGAACCTTCGCGCCTTTGCACGAAAAAAGAACAGACACCACAAGGCAGGAATGAACGAAGGCTGGAAAATATTTAAAAAAACTACGCAATC
>CAZFCR010000363.1:0-4066 GCA_964517305.1 uncultured Akkermansia sp. | reverse complement strand
GAGTTGATTTTTTTATCTACAGCAAGGTAAACAGATCCTGCAAAAAAATAGGTTCCCGGTACATATACTTCGTTGCCTGTTCTGATGGAGGCCGAGAGGGTTGCAGCCCAGCCGCGCCGGTTGAGTCCGGTTGATTGGGTATAGATTACCCGGTGTCTGAAAGTACGGTTGCCATTCATATACGAAACACGTTGGCCTTTTTTAAAGGACGAAGCACGCGAGTCGATGTTGGTATAACCGCCTGCTCCGCTGAAACCGTATCTGCTGGCGGTGTTGCCAACGCGGTTTTCTGCGTAGCGGGTTACATCGTTCAGTCCGCCCCAGCTGCTCCAGCTGCTGCTGCCGGTTTCCGGACTGTTCATGCTGAGTCCGTTGATGTGAACCAGCTGGTTGCGCGCATCCAGGCCACGGATGCGGTAACGTGAATTACCGAATTGAAATGAAGCAAACTGTACAAACACATCACGGCTTGACTGCAGCAGAGAAGAGATGTCCTGTTGTTCGGGCTGTGTTTCCGTGTCGTCGCCCAGCGTGTTAAAAAGCGGGATGTTAAAGTGCTGTTGTGTGGTGTCGCGTTTTGAAAAACGCCAAAGGGAATCCTGCTGAGCAATCAGATCGATACTTAAAAGGAAAAGTGCAGAGATGAACTTTTTCTTCATTGTTTTTTTTGGGTAGAGTAAATTTATAAAATTCAGTCACGCTTAATTGCGCTAAAGAAGGATTGGGAATTTTTTTTCGACCAATTTGATATTTGATTCGATGAATTTCCTGTTGCTTTTTGTAAGTTTGAAATACCACACCCATGAGAACATACATTTTGGTCTTCGGCTTTTTATTAACTGGCCTGTGCGCGGGTCAAAGCAGGCAATCCGCCCTGAGTAAGGAAGTTGCGGCAATTGGTTTCTGGAACGTAGAGAATTTATACGACACGCTTAACGACCGGTTTAAAAACGACGATGATTTTACGCCCTCCGGTTCTTACGCGTGGACGGGCGAACGTTACCGGAAAAAAATAGCCAACCTCGCAAAGGTCATCAACAACATGGCCACTGAAAACACGCCTCACGGGCTCGCCATCCTGGGGCTTTGTGAAATAGAAAACAAACAGGTGTTGAGTGATCTCGTTAAAAACGAACAGTTGTCTCAGCGCAATTATCAGTTCATTCACATCGAAGGTCCCGATATCCGTGGTGTAGATCCAGCGCTTTTATACAATCCTGATTATTTCCAGGTGCAGCACGCATGCTCTTACAAGGTGAGGCCGGTAAGCGACACTGCGCACAAAACCCGCGACATCCTGGTGGTGAGCGGATTGTTTGGCGGAGATTCGCTTGCCTTACTGGTTAATCACTGGCCTTCGCGGCGTGGTGGCGAGATGCTGAGCCGGCCCAACAGACATGCCGCCGCCACCGTAGTGAAACACATCTGCGATTCGATAGAAAAAAATTGCCCTGCAACACGCATTCTGGTGATGGGCGATTTTAATGATGATCCCGTAAACGCTTCAGTTAAAAAAGTACTGGGTACCCATAACCTGCCATTGTCACATGCAAGCGGACAGTTTTTTAATCCCATGGAGGATTTGTACCGCAAAGGCATAGGCTCTCTGGCCTGGCAGGACAGCTGGAACCTGTTTGATCAGATCTTGCTCAACAGCCAATGGGCATGGAATCAAAAAGGCTGGCATTTTTATGAGGCACGCGTTTATAATAAGGCCTATCTGCGCTCAGATTATGGTAATTTCAGGGGATACCCCTTCAGAACTTTTAGCGGTGGTGCTTATACCGGCGGTTACAGCGACCATTTTGCGGTTTACCTTATTCTGGTGAGACAAAGCGCTACCAACAACTGAAGTCGCCGCACCGTACAAAAGTTCAGATTTACAGGCACATATAAAAAAAATACATATATTTGGCCCTTGTGGCACACACAAATATGTTGACAAAATTGATACGCACCTTTTTTCTGACTTTTATCTGCTTAACTGGTTTCAGCTTATATGCTCAAAAAGGTTACAAGTGGGAGTATGGTTTTATTGCAGGCGCGTCAAATTATCTTGGAGAGATTGGTGGCCGGGAGCAGACAGCAAGACCTTTTATTTATGATATGAAACTGGCCAAGACCCGCTGGAATCCCGGCGTATATGGCAGGTATAAATTTCATCCGAATTTATCAACGCGCTTAGCCGTGAATTACATGCGCGTTGAAGGAGACGATAAATTATCAATCAATCCTGGCCGTAAATACCGGAACCTGAGTTTCAGAAACGATATTTTTGATATTGAATCAACCATTCATTGGCATTTTTACAATTCAGATAAACCGATGGGTATTTACAGACGTACCAACGTTTATTTCAGTTCTTACCTGTTTATTGGCATTGGCGGTTTTTTTCACAATCCAAAAACGCTGTACCAGGGCTCCTGGGTGGCGCTGCAGCCTCTGCGCACAGAGGCAGTTTCATATTCACGCTTCGGTTACCGTATTCCATTTGGCGCAGGCTTTTACGTTTCGCTCACCAAAAGAAGAAGGGTTCACAGGATAGGGCTGGAATTTAACTGGCGTTACACCAACACCGATTATCTTGATGATATTTCTACCGTTTACAAAAGCCCTGCAGAACTATCGAGCCAGACGGCCATTGCTCTCTCTAACCGCAATCCTGAATTAACCAAACAGCCAGAAGGGTTTGAGAAAAATTATGGCTGGCAGGGTGTAGATAAGAGTGGCAATCCGGTGAACAAAGCACCACGAGGTAATCCTGATAACAAAGATTCGTTCATTTCACTGAATGTGTCGTATGGTATCTCCATTAAACACCGTAAATACCACCGCACAAAAGGCCGTCGCATCCGCGCCGTGTCATTTTAATTTTTTTCCGCCGACCAATCGTTTAATTTCTGGCTTTTGGACATTAATTATTCCCGTTTTTTTTAATCGCACTTGGTTAATTTTAATTTTTTGAACTTAACCAGAATTATTTTCAATTTCGTTTTACAACCTTACCGTAATTGGGGAAAACCCTTGGTTTTTTAACTGGCATCAAATTTGCGGTACGCGTTCGGTGTAGACAATTCTACACAAAAAAAATTATTTTTTCTCCTCGTATCAAATTGCTACATAAATAGTTACATTTGAAAAGACGATACCACTAACAGCGGATTTAACACGGATTTTAACATGGAAAAAATGTCGACTAACGGAAACATTTCAGAGGAAACAACAATTCAGAACGGAACGAACGGTTCGCAAAAAAAAGTCAAGGTCCCCAAAGTGGTTCAAACCAAAAACGGGGAATCTAATTCTAAAACAATTCCCGTCATCAAAGAGAAAAGAAAAGAATACCTCGATTCAGACAATCTTGACAGTATTCTTTTGCTGAATACCCTGATGGAGATCAAGAACGGGAATTTTAATGTTCGGATGCCGGTGGATAAAACCGGTGTCAATGGAAAGATTTGTGATACCCTGAACGAGATCATTTACATTAACCGCAAGATCACCCAGGAATTTATCAAAGCCCAGTCTACCATCGGAAAAGAGGGTAAACTTAATCAAAGGCTGGCTGTAGGTGGTGTGCAGGGCGACTGGAATACCGGGATGGAAGCGCTTAACGCGCTCATTACCGACCTGGTTTATCCCATCCGCGAAATTGACCGTGTAATTTCCGCGGTCGCAAAAGGAAATTTATCGCAACAGATTCCGATCGAAGTGAGTGATCACCTGCTTCAGGGTGAATTCGCCCGTATTGCCAAGGAGGTGAACGACATGGTGAAACAGCTCAACCTCTTTACCATGGAGGTAACCCGTGTGGCCCGTGAGGTAGGTTCTGAAGGAAAACTCGGAGGTCAGGCCAAAGTAAAAGGTGTGGGCGGTGTGTGGAAAGATCTTACTGACTCTGTAAACCAGATGGCCGGTAACTTAACGGCCCAGGTACGTAACATTGCCGATGTAACAACAGCGGTGGCAAAGGGTGACTTATCAAAAAAAATTACGGTAGACGTAAAGGGAGTGATCCTCGAGCTCAAAAATACGATCAACACCATGGTGGATCAGCTGAACTCGT
>CAZFCR010000362.1:0-4084 GCA_964517305.1 uncultured Akkermansia sp. | reverse complement strand
GTTGAACGCCTCCGCGAAAAAGAAGTTAACCTCACTGGACTTGAAAATTACGAAAGCCTTACCGGCCGGGGTATCCGCGCCAGCTACAAGGGTCAGACCTTTTTTGCCGGCAATGAAAAACTACTCACCGAAAACGGCATCACACTAAAAGACATCAGTTCTGAAATGAGCGCGCTGCAGAAAGATGCAAAAACCATTATTTATTTCGCCGATCAGAACTCCGTCATCCTGATGGCCGGGATTGCTGATGAAATAAAATCAAGTTCCAGAGAAGCCATTACAGATCTAAAAAACAGCGGCATTCAGATTTTTATGCTCACGGGCGACAACGAAAAAACAGCGGCAGCCGTTGCAAGACAGGTGGGTATTGACACCTGGCACTCGGAAGTGATGCCTTCCGACAAGGCCCAATATGTAAAAGAACTGCAGGCAAAGGGTCATGTAGTAGCCATGGTGGGCGATGGCATCAACGACAGCGAGGCGCTGGCACTGGCGGATGTAAGCATTGCCATGGGAAAAGGATCCGACATTGCCATGGACGTTGCAAAAATGACACTCATCACTTCAGATCTGCGCTCTATTCCAAAAGCACTGCGGCTGTCTGGTAAAATTGTGGCAGGCGTGCGGCAGAACCTTTTCTGGGCCTTTATTTACAATCTCATAGGCATACCACTTGCTGCGGGAATATTGTACCCCATTAATGGTTTCCTGCTCAATCCTATGATAGCAGGCGCCGCAATGGCACTGAGTTCGGTGTCGGTGGTGGCAAATAGTTTAAGACTGAAATACGCAAAAATTTAATACTCACAACTGCTGGCCCGGAATTTGCAGACACGCTCCTGACCGGCCAACAAAAAAAACAAGATGAAAAAGCAACATCTTTGTTATCAAAATTTCAGAAAAACAAAGCTCAATATCCTGGCACTTGCTTCCGCCATTTTAGCCGGTAGTCAGATGTCAGCACAGTCTTCCGCAGTTATAACAGAAACCTACAACGTATCAGGCAACTGCGGCATGTGTAAAAAAACAATTGAAAAAGCAGCGCTTCAAAAAAGTGTAAAAGAGGCCAGCTGGGACGAGTCGGCAAAGGTGCTGACGCTGACCTACAACAAAAACAAGATCCAGCCGGAAGAAATTTTGCGTGCCGTTGCTTACGCAGGATACGATAACGAAAAGTACCTCGCGCCGGAAGCGGCATACAAACAACTCCCGGGCTGCTGCAGGTACGACAGACCCGTTCAAAAGGAAGCCAAAGAGGCAGCACAGCCAAACAATCAGCACGCCGGACACCAGCCTGCAACGGCTGATACCCAACAACAAAAAGAAAGCGGTGTTACAAAAATTTACGATCAGTACTTTGCCCTGAAAGATGCGCTTGTAAAAGGTGCGCCCGCCGAGGCTGCCACGTCCGCAAAACAAATGCTCGGCGCCATCGAATCGGTAAACATGTCGGCCCTTGCTGATAAAGAGCACCAGGTATACATGAAACAGATGAGCGGACTTCAACTCCAGACAAAAAAAATAGCGGAGAGCCAGAATCTGGAAAAACAGCGACTGGCATTCAGTTCACTTTCTGAAACTTTATATGAACTGATGAAAACCATCAAACCTGCTTACGATGTTTACGTTGATCATTGCCCGATGTACCGTGATGGCAAGGGTGCCAACTGGCTGAGCAGGGAAAAACCGATTAAAAATCCCTATTACGGTTCAAAGATGATGACCTGTGGCAACGTTACCGAAACAATAAAATAATGCAGAGAACCGCAAGCCTTATATTTCGTTTGTTAATTGTTGCAGCAGTTTTACCTGCTCTCAGTTCGCATTTAAACGCGCAGAAAACAACAAGGTACCATCTGCATGTTACCGACTCCCTGGTAAATTACACAGGCAAAACTAAAAAAGCGATCGCCATTAACGGACAATTGCCGGCCCCTACCCTTGAATTCACGGAAGGAGATACAGCCGAAATTTATGTCCACAACCATCTGCACCACGAAACTTCCGTTCACTGGCATGGACTTATTCTCCCCAACGAGCAGGATGGTGTGCCCTATCTCACCACTGCTCCCATACTTCCGCACACCACACACCTATACAAATTCCCTTTGAAACAAAGCGGAACTTACTGGTACCATTCGCATACCATGCTACAGGAACAGGTTGGCATGTACGGCGCTTTTATCGTTCACCGCAAAAACGAAAACATCAAAAATCAACATACTTTATTGTTAAGCGACTGGAGTGATGAGAATCCCCACCAGATAGAACGTTCGCTTCATAATGCCACCGACTGGTACGGGATAAAAAAAGGCGCGACACAGAATTACTGGCAGGCGATGAAAGAAGGTTACCTGTACACGAAGTTCCACAACGAGTTTAAACGCATGCACGCGATGGACGTAAGCGATGTGTATTACGAAAGATTCCTCGCCAACGGAAAGACTGAAGAATTTACAAATTTCAAACCCGGCGAAGAAGTGCGGCTGCGTGTCATCAACGGCAGTTCTTCTTCTTATTTCTGGCTGACTTACGGCGGCGGAAAAATAAAGGTGCTTGCCTCTGATGGCGAAGATGTAGAACCCGTAGAGGTTGACAGGCTCATCATTGGTGTTTCCGAAACCTACGATCTGCTGATAAAAGTGCCGGATGATGGCAGGTCTCATGAATTCCTTGCCACTTCCGAAGACAGAACCGGCAGGGCCTCCGTTTGGCTCGGTGAAGGCAAACGGCAACTCGCCAATCCGCTTGGAACGCTTCATTATTTTGAAGGCATGAAGATGATGAATGACATGATGAAACTGAACATGGACATGAAAGACATGGGCATGAAAATGGGCCTTCAGAAAATGGACATGAATACAGTCATGTACCCTGAATCAAATTCTGAGATCAGCACTGACGAGCACGCCCATCACAATGCATCAGCCGACCTTGTTACACTCAACTACGCCATGCTAAAGGCGCCACGCAAAACCACGTTGCCTGCAGCGCCTGTAAAAACCATGTCGTTCGAACTCACAGGCAACATGAACCGCTACGTCTGGACGATTGACAACAAAACGGTTTCTGAAACAGACAAGATCCTGATAAAAAAGGGAGAGATCACCCGCATCATCATGACCAATAACAGCATGATGCGCCACCCTATGCACCTGCACGGCCATTATTTCAGGGTTTTGAATGGCCAGGGTGACTATTCACCTTTAAAAAATGTGCTGGACATTATGCCGATGGAAACCGACACCATTGAATTTTACAACAGCGAGTCCGGCGACTGGTTTTTTCATTGTCACATTCTTTATCACATGATGAGCGGCATGGGCAGGATCTTCACTTACGAGAACTCACCTCCCAATGCACAGATCCCAGATCCGAAAAAAGCACTCAGAAAAGTGTATGCCGACGACAGAAGATTTTATTCAAGAGCAGAAATAAGTCTTGAAAGTAACGGCAGCGACGGAGAGATCGCTTTTGCGAATACCCGCTGGCTGCTAGAAACGGAGTGGCGCCTCGGTCTCAACAAACAAAAAGGTTACGAGTCGGAAAGTCACATAGGCCGCTACCTTACCAAAAATCAGTTTCTTCTGGCTTACACCGGCTGGGATTACCGTTACCGGAGCGAAGCCGAAACTGAAAAAAATATTTTTAATCAGCAGAATACCAAAGACAACAGAGCCGTGATCTGTTTTGGATTTGTGTACACGCTACCCTGGTTTGTATCCGCCGATTTTCGCATCGATCATACCGGTCAGCTGAGATTGCAGATCACGAGAGACGACATTCCACTCACGGCCCGCCTGCGCGGCTGGGGCACCGTGAACAGTGACCTGGAATACGCGGCAGGTCTGCGTTACATTCTCACCAAATACATTTCAGTTTCCTCGCATTACGACAGCGACATGGGATTTGGAGCAGGGTTGACGCTGACTTATTAAGGAAAAGCAATTCTAAACGCAAGCTATTTCGACAACCGCAAAATCTGAAAAGCCGCTCTTCCCACGATCACAAATACCAGGAAACCAACGATCAGGTCAGGTAATTTTGACCCTGTTAAAAACACAAGAATTCCCGCCACGATCAC
>CAZFCR010000361.1:1554-4089 GCA_964517305.1 uncultured Akkermansia sp. | reverse complement strand
TTTTAAAGATGGTGATCAGGGCTTTAAAAAACGAAACCAATTAAAAGAACAGATACATGGTTGCACAGTATAGCCAGGTTTTAGTGTTTAAAACAAATATCAGCAATGAAGCTGCCCGCGAGATGGCAGCCGGTTTGTTCAGTTCAATGTCTGAAATAGAAGAGTGGAGCATCGATCTTGAGGACGTTGACCGCGTTTTACGCGTAGTGTCAGGTCATCTGGAAGTACCGCAAATCATTTCCGCAGTTAAAAATATCGGTTTCGAATGTTCGGAGCTTGAATAAAAAGAAAATGGAAAGTCCCGAACAGGTTATTACTTCTCAGGCTGAAACAGGATCAGCGGCTCCCGTTATGACGGGTTATCAGAAATTTATTGTGTTTCTCCTGGCCATGATGCAGTTTACTGTGGTGCTGGATTTTATGATCCTTTCGCCACTCGGTGATATTCTTATGAAATCGCTCAGCATGAGTACCTCGCAGTTTGGCTCGGTGGTATCGGCTTATGCGCTGAGCGCCGGTATTTCTGGTTTTCTCGCGGCAGGATTTGCGGATAAATACGACCGCAAAAAACTACTGTTGTTTTTTTACGCGGGATTTGTGATCGGTACCGTTTTCTGTGGTCTGGCCAATTCATACAGCTCTTTATTGCTGGCACGCATTGTAACCGGGATTTTTGGTGGCGTTATCGGATCGGTTTCTATGGCCATTGTAACAGATGTGTTTACGCTGGAACAAAGAGGCAGAGTAATGGGGTATATCCAGATGGCCTTCGCGGGCAGCCAGATCCTTGGTATTCCGGCCGGTTTGTGGCTCGCGGCCCGATGGAACTGGCATGCTACTTTTTTTATGGTAGTCATACTGGCGCTTGTCATCGGCATCATGGTGGTATGGCGGATGCGGCCGCTGACAGCGCATCTTCAGCTTCAGTCCGACAAAAACCCGCTGCAACATCTGCTTCATGCCATAAAGAAAAAAGAATACCGTATGGGTTTTATGGCCACCGCCATCCTTACCATGGGTGGATTTATGCTGATGCCTTTTACCAGCGCTTTTCTGGTGAACAACGTTGATGTTTCGCAGGAAGAACTGCCACTTATCTTTTTATTTACCGGTTTGTCGTCTATCATCATCATGCCCATTATTGGTAAGATCAGTGATAAGATTGACAAGTTCAGACTATTTACAATAGGCTCGCTCATAGCGGTGGTGATGATTGTGGTGTACACCAACCTTACACCAATTCCGGTTTACATGGTGATCATCATTAACATGATCCTTTTTATGGGCATCATGAGCCGCATGGTGCCTGCAATGGCGCTGAACTCAGCTATTCCTGACGCTTACGACAGGGGGGCCTACATGAGTGTGAATTCATCTCTGCAGCAAATGGCAGGAGGTGTTGCCGCGATTTTTGCCGGTTTTGTGGTCGTGCAGCATGGTGAAAAAGGTCCCATTCTTAATTTTGACATACTCGGCTACATCATGGTTGGATTTATGTTCTGGTGTATTTACCTGGTTCATCGCGTGAGTGAGATTATTAAAAAACGTGCGGTGGCTAAGTCTGCCGTTTAATTCACCAGGCAAATATTCAGAATTAAGTATATTTGAGTTTAAAATTTACCATGGACCCTTTATTCAACCAGGAAGAGCGTGAACTGATCAAGCTCGTGAACTACTTTAAAAAACGCGGCGAGATCATGATCATCGAAAACAAGCTGGGTGAAGAATACAAACAAATGCTCGAAACCTGCGACAAGCTCGTTGAACACCTCCAGGCACATGCAAAAAACCGAGACGTAGTAATTAAGGAACGCGAACAGCTGAAAGGCATGGTGCGCGACAATGCCCAGTGTCCCAGCTGTAAAAGCGCCGCACAGCTGAAACTGGCCGGCACCGAAAAAAACGAACAGGGCTGGACGAGCAACCGTTATAAGTGCCGGAAATGCAACATCACTTTTGTGTGGAACGCGCCCAATAATCCATGGGACATGATTCCATACGTTGAAAGTTTTGTTGACAACATGCAGAAAAAGTTAGAGAACGAAGAAGTGGATGATCTGTCGAAACAGCAAACCATGGCGGCGCTCGAACAAATGAAAGGCAATCTCGGCAAGTTAAAACCTGTAGTAGAAGCCTCCGACCTTGATTTTAAAGAATTGCAGGAGCGGGAAACGCAGATGGCGGAAATGGTGCATAAGTTCAAAAAACACCTCATGATCGAAAAGATCAGGCTGGAAGAATAATCATTTACTAACGATTACAGGGCGCCAGTATGAGCTGATCGGCGTTCAGTTGAAGAACGCTGTAATACCGCTCTTCATTGTTAAAGACCACCCGGAGACAATCTTTTTTTTCTTTTGTCCAATACCAGGCGCCATAAGCGAAGTCGGGAGAATCGTCTTCAGCACTGGTTTTTCGCTTGTGGACTAAAAACAAACCGTCTTCACCAAAACTGAATCCGGCATACCGGTGATCTGGCGGGATATTGCTGGCTTTTTGGGATCGAAAATAGTGATACACGAGTGTGTCCTGTCG
>CAZFCR010000361.1:0-1544 GCA_964517305.1 uncultured Akkermansia sp. | reverse complement strand
CAAGCGTAAGGGATTTTTCAGATACCCAGCGCCGGAACAGATCTCCGGCATTTACCTGGTTTTGTGAAATAAATTTGCACGACACCATTATAAAACATGAAAGCATCGCCGCTTTATAGCGGTATTGGGAACTAGAAGTTTGTTGCATAAGAGCAGAGCGGATTTGAAGAATGTGTCACCGGTTATTTAGTTGTTGACCATTGGCCGGTAATGCGCATCCTTGTTTCTGAGATCCAGCCCGCCTTCATAAACCGATTTAAGATTTACAAGATAAAACGACCAGCCGGAGTGGCAACCCAAACGGATCTCCTGTTTCGAAAGTTCATCTACAGGAATGTCTTTTTGTGTGAGCTCAACCAGTGTATAATCGGTTTTATCGGTTAGTTTTACATCCACCACACAATCTCCGGCGAAACTAAACTGAATGTGGTCTTTGCCATTGGCGATGGTGTATTTTCCGTTCTCAACCGGATCATACAGGTACCAGGTCCAGCTGTATTTGTAATCCTTCTGTGCGGGAAGTGTAGGATGAATGGGCTGTCGCGCGGTATCGTAAAAAACAGCTTTTTTTAAGAACCAGCGTTCAAGTTCGGCCGATCTTGTCCATGCGTTGTAGATGATCTCGGGTTTTTCCTTTATCAGTATCTTAACCGTAAAGGCAGTCCAGTCAAAATTTTTCATCGTGTAAGGGTTTTAAAACAAAGAGCTTGTTACGCCTGATAGAAATGCGGGGAATTATGTCAAATTTACAAAAATCCTTTCGCAAACAGAAATATCAGGAATAAGAGCCTGTAAATGAGCCGCAGGATGGTATTAATTTTTAATCGAAATTATTAAAATTGAGACAGGGTTTCTGTTAAATTACAAAGCTTTTTATCACAGTCTCGGAATTTTTTTTAAGTTTGTTACGCACTACACAGAAAAAAGACTGAGTATTGACTACTGTCAAGTTAATGGGGGGTGATTGTTTTTCTTTGGTGCCAGGCCTCTCCGTATCTTTTTTTGTACACATTACAGGTTAAACCATTTAAATATTTCCAATGGTAATACGTTTTGCCAACGGACTAAAAATAAAAACACCATAAAAAAACAACTATGAAACAAAACTATCTAAAGCTGAGGTCAGGGCTCTTTTGCCTGCTAGCCGGGATGCCGATTGCGGCATTTTCGCAAGTGGTGACCTATTCGTTTAACTCCTGTGGCGCAACGGGTCAGGTGGGTCCCACTCAATCTCAGGCCAACACAGCGTATTCTGCTACCAATCTGAATGGTCTCGTAACCGTTAACGGCGGTATTCAGTCATGGGTTGTTCCGGCAACCGGTGATTACCGCATTGTTGCAGCCGGAGCATCTGGCGGCGGTACGGGAACTTCGTTTGGTTGCCGCGGAAGGATCGTTGAAGGCGACGTTAACCTGACACAGGGAACCGTTCTCCAGATCCTGGTTGGACAAAAAGGCACTGAGGACAATCAGGGCCAGTATCAGTCGTCGGGCGGCGGCGGCGGAAGTTTTATCGTTGCAAACAATACTCCCATTCTGGTAGC
>CAZFCR010000360.1:2682-4094 GCA_964517305.1 uncultured Akkermansia sp. | reverse complement strand
AGAAGGTCAGGAAATTGTTACCAACCTTGAAGTAGCTTACAAACGTGATGAGCGCATCCTGCGTTTCCTTACTGTAGCGCTCGACAAACACGCGGCTGCTTACGCAGACAAACGCAAAGGTCTTGTTTCAGAAGGTAAAACAAAGAAAAAAGAAGCCGCAACATCTTAATGGTTTAACAAAATTATCAAACAAAAAATGAGCTCACCAAACGATATCAGATATCTGAACCCTCCAACCGCGGAGGCGAAAAAGAAAAAATACTGCCGCTTCAAAAAAAGCGGTATCAAATACATTGACTACAAAGACCCTGATTTCCTCCTGAAGTTTGTAAACGAACAAGGTAAACTGTTACCACGTCGTCTTACCGGTACTTCACTGAAGTTTCAGCGTAAAGTGGCTCAGGCTGTTAAACGCGCCCGTCACTTGTCATTAATGCCATACGTGGCCGATTTATTAAAATAAACCTAAAGGAGGAAATAAGAAATGGAAGTTATCTTAAAACAAGATATTAAAGGCCTGGGTTACAAAGATGATAAAGTAACTGTGGCAAATGGCTATGGCCGCAATTTTTTACTGCCTAAAGGTATGGCTACGCTTGCAACTGAAAGCGCCAAAAAAATGCACGCTGAGATCCTGAAGCAACGCGCTTTTAAGGAAGACAAGCTGCGCAAGGAAGCTGCTGCACAGGCAGAAAAACTTTCTACCGTGAGCATTAAAGTTGGAGCAAAAGCCGGCGAAAGCGGAAAAATCTTCGGATCGGTAACCACCATCCAGATTGCTGAAGCGCTTAACAAAGCAGGTTATGCCGTTGAACGTAAAAACATTGAAATTACTGAAGACACCATCAAACAACTGGGTACTTACTCTGCAAAAGTTCGTCTTTTTAAAGAGATCGCCGCCACAGTTAATTTTGAAGTGGTTGCCGAGTAATTTGTATTGAACTTTTTAAAAAGGGCTGTTTCTGATGAGACAGCCCTTTTTTATTGATGATGAAGTACCGTATTGGGGATGGCAGCTGTTATGGTGTGTTTCGACAAGAAAGATTCAGATGCACTCATAACAACAAGATCTTAGGCTGCAAAATTAATGCGAATTCAGCATTTGGTAACCGCTCTCATATTTTGAATCAGGCCATTTAATGACATGGTTATTTTTCGTATATTTTGTTACCTTTATTTTTTATCATTGTCAGGCCTCATGCGTCTTAAAAATATAAATCACGTTGTTGTTCTTGTGTTGATGCTGCTGGTATGGGCAGGATGTAAAAAGAAGCGCGCCTTTAACGAAGAGAGCGGCCAGGCTACAGTGGATGCGAGAATGGCCCAGGGCGAGAACGATGAAGTGGTAAAGGACATCAACATTGCCATCATGGAAGACTTTCTGCTGAGAGGCCGCCTCATGGGCGAAGCAG
>CAZFCR010000360.1:0-2672 GCA_964517305.1 uncultured Akkermansia sp. | reverse complement strand
CGGGTTGGGCGAAACGGCCACCTCTATATGCGGCGTTAAACTGGATACATCAAAAGTAAGCAGCGGGATTCTCGTACTGAATTATACCGGCGTAAATTGTTACGGTCGCACACGCAGCGGCAAAGTAAAAATAACAGTAGAGGGTTACCCGGTAAAAAAGTGGAAACACCCGGGCTGTTCCATTATAATTGAATACCTCGCTTATACCGTGGTGCGGGCTTCCGACGGAAAAAGCATCAAACTCGAAGGCACCCAGAACATTGTCAACGAAAGTGGCAATACCTGGTTCGATCTCTGGTATAACAGCGTACCTCAGGTAGTTTATAGATTAAAAGGCAGTGATCTTAAACTGACCTACGATGGCCGTGAGACAGCTACCATGAGTGTTGACAGAAGAATGACCTTCACCTACGCCAATAACGTTACTACCTGTCGTATAGACGGTATGGGATCGTATGGCGATGCCAGTGGACTGGAGAACTGGGGACAAACCACTGAGGGACCTGTTTACACCAGCCGCGTCATATCATCACCTGTATGGAGGACCGAGTGTGGTGCCATGGCACCGGTTGCCGGCGAAGTGTGGATAAAGGTGGAAGGCAAGGAATTTGATCTCAAATGTTTTTACGGCACCGACGATCAGGGTGAGGCTTACAGTTCTGCCTGTCCTTTTGGGTGGAAAGTGGAGTGGAGCAGAAAAAAAAGAACCAATACCAGGATATTCGGATATTATTAAATTTGTAAACTATGGTCAGGAATAAAATAAACTTCGTACCGGGAATTGCAGTTGTGCTTATTCTCTTTATTGCCATTTTTGTAGCAGGCTGCAACAAATCATCCAACGTGCGCTGGGTTTATTACGATGAAACCAATTGTGCAGACCCATGGGCGTTCACTAACAACAACGAACAGCTGAAAAACAATGTGGTGAATTATCTCGACGGTGAAGGTGTAAAAGTATTTGAGATTGAAATTTTCAGGCAGCAACCTGCCGAAACCTGCCCTGAATGCACCTGCAAAACAGGAAGGCAATATAAGCTGAAGATCAAAAGATCAGACCTCGATAACGCAAGGTCAAAAAATTTTTATGAATAAGGGTTGAACCCTTTCAAAGTTTTTTATTTAAAGAATTAAACAGTTACCGCTTCTGAGGCTTTTTCGCGCGTGCTGAAAAATGCCGACAGAGTGTTGTGCAGGTCAAAAACACTTGCTGTTTTCAAAATGAATCCCTCGGCACCCAGGCTGTTCAGTTCGGGTTTTTCAGACTCTATAAACGCGTTGGAATAAAGAACAACAGGCACATGCGCAACGGCATTGATCTGTTTGATTTGTTTCATACATTCCTTGCCGCCCATCTTTGGCATGTTCATATCAAGAAAAATATAATCAGGCTCCGGATGTCTCGCTAACCAGGTCAGGGCCTCTTTTCCGCTTTTTACATTAATGCATTTTACCGGAAAGGGAATTTCCTCAAGCGCATATTGGAAGATCTCGGCTTCTTCAAAATCATCATCAATTAATAAACACACTATTTGTTTCATTGGATCGTATCAGAGTGTTAAAAATATGGCATAATAGCAGTTAACAACCAAAATAATCACGGTGTTCGTAACTTGCCGGCGTTAAGGCTATGATGCGACTGTTTCGCTTCCACTCAAAATCCGGTGCCTGAAAAAAAATCGATGAAAGGGTAAAAATATTCCCCAAAACGGGGTTGCTGGCGGTTAAAAACTTTGTTTATAAAGCCGTTCATATCGCACCCTGTCTGTTTAAATCAAATGGGATCTAAATAAAACCGTCAGACCCTGATCCTGAAAATAAATATCCGGGGAAACCCACTGCTATTTTACAATCAGTTTGATGGAAAGATGCTGCGAATAAACAAAATAGAGACCGGCAGGATATCCCCGCAGATCAAGCGAATATTGATGGGAATTTAATTTTATCACGTCTGCATTTATCTTCTGGGTGGTTGAGTTAAGCACCACAAACTGTTCGTGACCCAGATCTTCTTCCGATTCAAGGATAAATTCGCCACTGCCAGGATTAGGGTAGGCGCGAAGGCCCGGTCGCTGATCTTCGATCTGAAGATAAACAATGTCGCTGTAGCTGTAAGTGCCGTCTTCATCTACCTGACGCAGTTTGTAATAATTCATGCCCTGATGGGGGTGATGGTGCAGCAGGCTGTATTCTTTTTTCCCAAAATGGTTGCCCATTCCCTTTTTGGTGCCAATCAGTTGCCAGTCGGCACCATTGTAGGTATGATAAACTTCAAATGCGCGGTTGTTTTTTTCATGTTGTGTAGCCCAGGTCAATTCTACGAGATTGGTCCCTTTCTCCGTTGCAGCAAAATGGGTCAGTTCAACAGGTAAAGCCATAGGACTCACACCCGTGTTGACGCCCGAGCCTGATGAGCCGCTGCCCGAACCTGCCAGTGGTGAAGAACCACCCGTGTTGGCACTGCCCCCGGTACCGTTATTGGTGGTTAAAAATGTGTTTGCAAAAGGACCCGGAACACTGATGTACAGCGCACCTTGTCCGCCACCGCCACCGGCTCCGTGCGGACTGCCATTATCCACGTCGCCGCCATTGCCCCCGTTGGCCGCGATGGTAAGCGGACAGCCGCTTTTTACACGGATGCCTTTGATGGAAAGCACCACCGAACCACCTGC
>CAZFCR010000359.1:0-4100 GCA_964517305.1 uncultured Akkermansia sp. | reverse complement strand
ATACAACGATAAAAGCTGCAGCTGATGATGATATGGTAAAATCATTGGCAAAAGAAAATCAATTAGGCTGGTTATGGCGAAATCATTACATCAAAGGGGCAAATCTATAACGACTTATCTTCATGTTTTTGTGGAGGAACCTTCTGCAAAAATCATTTTAGACGTTATACTTCCAAAAATAGTCCCCGCTGAAGTCTTGTTTCAAGTACATTCGCATCAGGGGAAACAGGATTTGGAGCGAGCAATTAAGACTACTGTGCCATCCATAAGTAAAATTCCTGGTTCAAAAATCTTGATCATGCGAGACCAAGACAGCGAAGATTGCAAAAAAGTGAAGAAACATTTAATCTCAATAATTGCTGAAAAATGTTTTGCGCCAATGTTGGTTCGAATTGTTTGCCGAGAACTGGAAGCGTGGTTTCTTGGAGATCTCTTTGCAGTGAATAAAGCTTATCCAGGTGTCAAAATAGAAAAATTCAAAGGAAAGTCAGATTTCCGAAACGTTGATGCAATTCAAAACACAAGTAAATTTCTATTATCTATAATTCCCGAATATAAAAAGAGGGAGTCGCTACCGAAACTCGAGGTGGCTGAAAGCATTGCACCGCATATGAGTCTGGGAAATAATACCTCCGAGAGCTTTAATTTCTTCGTAAGCGGCGTCAAAAAATTAGTCGCATAATGATGCAATTAAATCACCAATTACTTCACCAGACTCCCGTTCACCCGCAACAGCTGGGCTTCCGCAAGTTTGGTGCTGTAAAGCGCGTTGATGTAACGCACCTGCGCATCTTCCAGGTTTTTCTGAGTTTCAATGGTCTCAAGAAGATTACTTTTGCCGATCCGGTAACGCTCCAGCGAAATGTTCAGCACTTCCCGCGAATCAAGGAGGTTCTGAAATTCCATGTCTACAATTTTTTTATTGAGTAAAAAAGCCTGGTAATTCACGTACACCTGCCCGTCGACCGCAAGCTGAACCTGGTCGGTAATGTAACGCTGGTTCAGGTACAACAAATTTCTTTCTTTCACGAGCCTGTTGTTGCGGTTGCCGTTAAAAATCATCCAACGGGCTGTGATGCCTGCGTTGAGTCCGTTTTGCCGGTTCAGGAATACAAAACCGGCCTGGCTCTGCGTGCGGTTAAACATATATGCACCGCTCACTGTTACAAAAGGAAGATTATTGGACCTTGCTTCGCGGATGCTTTCAGAAAAAAGCGTTTCGTTCTGACGCGACCACAATAAGGCAGTATTGCCCGAGCTGCTTGATTTTTTTAATTCGTCGAGGGCGGGATTATAATTCACCACGATGGTATCGGCCGCTTTAAAATCAGTGTCAACTGATCGTGACAACAACGTATTTAAGCGCACCCGCGCATTGAGCAGTTCCAGTTCAAGCTGAATGATTCCGGCACGTGCGCGGTTTTCATCAGATTGCGACAGCATCACATCCACTTTAGAATCGGAACCGATCTCCAGTCTGAGCTGCGCTATTTTGCGGCGCTCTTCATAAAGCAACAGATTCTGCTGTGCAGCCCTGATGAGTTCATTACTGCGCACCATGTCGTAATAGGCGAGGATCACTTCGTAAATGGTGTTTTCCATCTGCTGACGCAAGGCTATTTCCGACATGCCTTCTGCAATGTTGAGTCGCTTTTTAATAGCGAACATGCGCAGCCCGTCAAAAACGGTCCAGTCGGCATTAATGGAAGCACCCGTTCCAAAATTGGTAGCGCCCTTACGGTCCTGGATGGCGCCGGTGTTAAATTCCTGGTAAGAATCCAGATTGGCGGTACTCAGACTGGCGTTGAGCGAGATCGTAGGCGACATTCCCGCATTGCCCAGATTGTTCTGGGCTTTGGCGACCTCTTTTTCGTTCTTCGAAATCAGTACGCCGTAATTTTTTTCAAGGGCTATCTTAATGGCTTCATCCAGGCTCAGCATCTCCTGCGCCAGAAGACCCCTACTCATAAAAAGCATCGTCAACAGCAAAGCCTTCCTAATCATGTTTTTTATCTTTTACGAGGTATGAATAAATTGCCGGGATCACAAAGAGCGTGAGTACCATGGATAAGGCCAGACCGCCTATGATCACAATACCCATGCCCATACGGCTTTTGGAGCCGGCACCCAGGGCCATGGCAATCGGCAAGGCACCGAGCATGGTGGCCAGACTCGTCATCAGGATCGGTCGCAAACGCGCAGTGGAGGCTTCAATCAGGGCTTCACGCACTTTTAAACCTTTTTCCCGAAGCTGGTTCGCGAATTCTATGATCAGAATTCCGTTTTTGGTCACAAGTCCTATCAGCATGATCATTCCGATCTGGGAAAAAATATTCAGTGTCTGATTAAAATACCAGAGCGAGAACACCGCGCCGGAAAGGGCCATGGGCACCGTTAACATGATAATAAAGGGTTCAACAAAACTTTCAAACTGCGCTGCAAGCAATAAATAAATGAGAACCAGCGCGAGCACAAAGGCAAATAAAATATTGGAAGAACTTTCTGAATAATCTCGCGAAGCACCGGTTAAGGAAGTAGTGAAACTGTCATCCAAAACCTTCGCGGCAATTTCATTCATTGCTTCGATACCGTCGCCGATAGTTTTACCCGGCGCCAAACCCGCGCTTACCGTAGCACTCTGATAACGGTTGTAATGGTACAATTGCGGCGGACTGCTGCGTTCAACAATGTTGAGCACGTTGTCTAGCTGAATCATATCGCCTTTGTTGTTGCGCACATACAAATTGCGGATGTCGTCAGGATTATCGCGGTTGGCACGGTTCACCTGGCCCAGTACCTGGTACTGGCGGCCATTGGTAACATAGTATCCAAAACGTTGTCCGCTGAGCGCCAGCTGAATGGTCTGTGCCACATCGGCAATCGAAACACCGAGTGTGGTGGCTTTGTCGCGGTTGATCTCGATCACCAGTTCAGGTTTATTAAACTTCAGGTTGGCATCCACGCCCTGGAAAACCGGGTGTTTGGAGGCCATGTCCATGAACTGCGGCAGTTTTTCACGCAGCTTATCAAAGTTCTGTGTCTGCAAAACAAACTGCACGGGCAAACCACCGCGTGGCCCACCTCCGGAAGAGATCGATTGTTCCTGGATTACAAACACACGTGCTTCAGGAAAGAGGTATAAGTGTTTGTTGATGTAATCTGCAATTTCCTGCTGAGAACGTTCTCGATCATCGGCCTCTGTGAGCGCGATGCGGCCAAAACCTGTATTCACAGCACCCGAACCGGCAAAACCCGGCGCTGTTACCGTTAAACAAACCGATTTCTCAGGAATGGAATCGCCGATAAATGTGGAAAGGCGATTAATGAGCGCGTCGGTGGCTTCAAAAGAAGTTCCCTCAGGCGCTGTAAGTTGTATCCTCAGCCAGTTGCGGTCTTCAAGCGGCGACAATTCAGATTGCAGCTGTGACCCGAAAAAGAAAATACCACCAAAAGACAATACCAGTACCACCAGCGCCCACCAGCGTTTGTTGAGGAAGGCTGTGATCTTGTTGCGGAACCATTCGTCCATCCCGGTAAAAAAAGGCTCTGACCATAAATAAAATTTTGTTTTTTTAGTGGGATCTTTTTTCACCAGTTTTGCATTCAGCATCGGCGTCAGCGTCAGCGAAACAAAGGCTGAGATGAGCACAGCCCCCGCGATCACAATACCGAATTCACGAAATAACCTGCCAACAAATCCTTCTAAAAATATAACAGGCATAAATACTGCGGCGAGTGTTAGGGATGTGATGATCACCGCGCCATAGATCTCCCGAGTACCTTCTATGGCAGCATCGCGGGGATTCATCCCCTGCTCTATCTTCTTAAAAATATTTTCAGTTACAACAATACCATCATCCACCACCAGTCCTGTTGCCAGAACAATGGCCAGAAGTGTGAGTACGTTGATGGAATAACCCATCACATACATGATAAAAAAAGCACCGATGAGCGACACCGGAATATCAATCAGCGGACGGAAAGCGATGAGCCAGTCGCGGAAAAATAAAAAGATGATGAGGATCACAAGCACCAATGCGATGATGAGGGTTTCCTCTACTTCGATGATGGACTTTTTGATAAAACGGGTGTTGTCCAAT
>CAZFCR010000358.1:0-4128 GCA_964517305.1 uncultured Akkermansia sp. | reverse complement strand
GCCACGCTGATCACCGTATCGCCCGCGCCACTCACATCGGCAATGCTGCGGATGTGCGCCGGCAGATGTTCTTTTACTTTCCGCGAATTGGTAATCACACCGCGTTCGGCTAGTGTTACCAGTACTGTTTCAATTTTTTGTTTAACACGGTAGCTGCTTACTTCGCGCTGCAATTCATTGAGGTTGTCGCCGCTGATGTCCATCTTGGTTCCTTCTTTCAATTCTTTCAGGTTTGGCTTAAAAAGACTCACGCCTTTATAATTGTTGAAGTTGCGCGTTTTTGGATCAACGCAGGTTGGAATGTTTTTACTTTTTGCAAGTTCAACCACTTTGGTGATGAGACGGGGATTGATGAGGCCTTTGTTATAGTCCTCAAAAACGATCACATCTATTTTATCGTGGTTGATAATGTAAGAGATCAATGTCAGCAGTTGTTGCGTTTCCGAAGGAATGATCTCCGATTCCACTTCATCGTCCACGCGTAAAAGCTGGGAGTTATTGCCAATGATGCGGGTTTTTACAGTGGTTATACGGTCGCGGCTTTTTAAAATGCCTTTCTGACTGAGTTTTTGTTTTTTAAGAAGGTCCAAAAAAGCCTGTCCTTCATAATCAACGCCGATAACGGAACAAAGCACCGGGTTAGCGCCCAGTGCCTGGATGTTCAGCGCCACATTGGCTGCACCGCCCAGCCTTCTTTCTTTTTTTGTAACTGCAACAATCGGAACCGGCGCTTCAGGTGAAATGCGGTTGACTTTTCCCCATACATAACTGTCAATCATCACGTCGCCGATGATCAAAACGTTGAGGTTGTTAAAGAACTTAAAGATCTCGCGTACGCGTTCTTTTTTGATCGAATATTTTTTCATCGTTTTACTGAAGTTTTGAAAGGGCTTCTTTCATTCTTCTTAATGCTTCTTTTAATTTGTCTTCACTGGTGGCATAAGAAAACCGGATGTAATTGTCTTCGCCGAATGCCGCGCCGGGAACCAATGCTACATTGGCTTCGTCGAGAAGGTAAAAGGTAAGATCCGTGCCATTGTGAATTTCGTAATCTTTGTATTTTTTGCCGAAGTACCATGATATTTCCGGGTAAACATAAAACGCACCCGCCGGAACGTTGGTTTTAAAACCGGGAATATTACTCATGAGTTCAAGCACCAGGTCGCGCCGTTTTTTAAAAGCATCGCACATGGGTTTGATGTAGGTATCGTAATCAAGTTCCATGGCTTTGTGCATGGCTTTTTGAGTAATGCTCGAAGTGGCGGAAGTAAACTGCCCCTGCATTTTATCACAGGCCTGCGCGATCCATTTTGGAGCTGCCAGTATACCGCCGCGCCAGCCGGTCATCGCAAAACCTTTTGATACACCGTTGATGGTGATCACACGTTCTTTGATAAAATCAAATTGCGCGAAACTCTGGTGTCCGCCCACAAAATTAATGTGTTCGTAAATTTCATCGCTGAGGATATAAAGTTCCTGGTGCCTGATCACCACTTCAGCGAGCACCTTCAGTTCTTCTTTGCTGTAAACGCTCCCCGTTGGATTGCAGGGCGTGCTCAGCATGATGAGCCTGGTTTTTGGCGTGATGGCTTTTTCAAGCTGCGCCGCGGTGATCTTAAAATCTGATTCGATGGTGGTATTGATAACAACAGGACTTCCTTCTGCGATCTTCAAAATCTCAAGGTAACTCACCCAGAAAGGCGCCGGAATGATCACCTCATCTCCGGGATTTACCAGGCAAAGAACCGCGTTGGCGATGCTTTGTTTGGCACCTGTTGAAACAACAATTTCATCGGGCGTATAATCAAGACCGTTATCGCGTTTGAATTTTTTACAGATGGCCTCACGCAGTTCTACGTAACCCGATACATGTGTGTAATAACTGTAATTCTCGTCGATGGCTTTTTTGGCCGCGTCTTTGATCACGTCGGGCGTTGCAAAGTCGGGTTCACCCAAACTCAGGCTGATGATGTCAACACCTTTGGCTTTTAATTCCCGGCTTCTCCTCGCCATCGCAATGGTCTGAGATTCTGATATCTGATTGGCCCTGTTTGATAACTTTCCCATAAAAAATGTAATGAACAAATCTAATAACAATTATTTGAAAACAGGGGATAAAGCTCAAAGTTTTCAGGGCCTCTCAGGCCGTCCTCATAATTTTTTTCCGAGGATCAGCAGGTCGCGTTTTTCGCCGGCCATATCGGCTACGCCAGGCAAGCAGCCCCACCGCTCAAATCCTGCTTTGTAAAACAAATCAAGGCTTGGTTTGTTGTGGCCAAAAATAAATCCGAGCACATTTTCAATTTTTAGGCTGCGGGCTTCGGACAGCGCTTTGTTCAGGGCTTCACGTCCGAGGCCTTTGCCGCGCAGGTCGGTTTCAAGGTAAATGCTAAGCTCCGCGGTGCCATTGTAGGCGGGTCTCCCGTAAAACGAACTGAAGCTCATCCAGCCGGCATACCTGCCTTTAAATGAGATGATCCAGACGGGACGTTTATCAGGGCTGTGCGCGTTAAACCAGTGTTGGCGGCTTTCTACCGTTACAGGTTCAAGGTCGGCAGTAACCATGCGTGAAGGAATGGTGCTGTTATAAGTCTGCACAATGGCTTGAAGGTCTTCAGGCTTTGCGTATCTGAATTCCGCAGACATCAGTATAAAAAATTGTTGTAAGGATAACGTTTGATGTGCATCTCTTTCACCATGCTGTATAGTGTTTGTTTCAGCTCGTCGATGTTGTGTTTTTTTTCAGCGCTGATAAACAACACAGGTTTGTTAAGACCTTTCATCCAGGTGTTTTTAATTTCCTCGAGCGACAGGTTTTCACGCAGGGTAGGCGTCAGGTCATCTTCATCTTTGTGAGTATAAGTGAAGGCGTCGGTTTTATTAAACACCAGGATGGTGGGTTTATCGCCGGCGTGAATATCCTGCAATGTTTGTTTTACCACGTTGATGTGGTCTTCAAAATTTTTATGCGAGATATCCACCACGTGAACAAGAATGTCGGCCTCGCGCACCTCGTCGAGTGTAGATTTAAAACTCTCTACCAGCTGGGTAGGCAATTTGCGGATAAATCCAACAGTATCGCTGAGCAGGAAAAAAATATTGTCGATAGTGACCTTTCTTACTGTTGTATCCAGGGTCGCAAAAAGTTTGTTTTCGGCAAATACACTGCTTTTGCTGAGGAGGTTCATGATGGTGCTTTTGCCCACATTGGTGTAACCCACAAGCGCCACACGGATCAGTTCACCGCGGTTTTTACGCTGTGTGGCCATTTGTTTATCGATCTCACGGAGGCGTTCTTTTAACAGCGCGATCTTGTCGCGCACGATCCTTCTGTCGGTTTCAATTTCTTTTTCACCGGCTCCGCCGCGTGTTCCGGTACCTCCACGTTGTCTTTCAAGATGGGTCCACATACCGGTAAGGCGCGGCAGCATGTATTGGTATTGGGCCAGTTGCACCTGTGTTTTGGCATGGGCGGTCTGCGCACGCTGCTCAAAAATTTCAAGAATGAGTGTGGTTCTGTCCAGGATCTTTTTACCGAGTTCCTTTTCCAGGTTGCGTTGCTGCGAAGGCGATAACTCATCGTCGAAGATCACAACGTCGATCTTGTTTTCTTTTACAAATTCTTTTACCTCGGCCAGTTTACCCTTGCCAATGAATGTGGTTTTATCAGGCTTTTCGAGCTTCTGGGTAAAAGTTTTGACTGTTTCAAGGTCGTAGGTCTTTGCAAGAAAAGCCAGCTCATCGAGGTATTCTTTCGAAAGGCCGTCGTCCTGCATTTTGTTGATGACACCAATCAAGATACAGGTGTGATTCGGAAGTACGGTTGAGATTGGTTCAGGTTTCATTTATCGGTTCAATGGCCTTTTAACTGGCCGTTTACGTAGTCGGCAATGGCATTGGCCTGTTCGTCGCTTACCGCTACAGGGTTCATCATGCCTTTGCCGTTCAGAATAATATTTTTGATGCCTGCCACATCAAGTTCAGTGGTTGAAATATCTTTCGCACCGCTTGCACCCAGTTTTCCATCGGCACCATGACACAACGAACAATTCATGCGGTAAAGCGATTCACCATCATTGGCAGCAACACCTTCTGATTTAACATTAGATAAAGTTAAATTTTATACTG
>CAZFCR010000357.1:0-4132 GCA_964517305.1 uncultured Akkermansia sp. | reverse complement strand
GGGCAATATCCGCGAGTGTAACGCCATTCTTCATGTGCTCCGTTGTTTTGATGATGATAACGTAGTGCACGTGGATGGGAATGTGAATCCGGTTCGCGACAAAGAGATCATTGATGCTGAACTCCAGCTGAAGGATCTTGAAAGCGTTGAAGCCAAGATGAAAAAATTCGAGAAGATCGCCAAGACAGGCAACGATAAAGAAGCGGTAAAAACATTTAATGTCCTCACGCGTGTAAAAGATGTGCTGGAAAGTGGCCAGTCTGCGCGCGCAGCAGGTCTTGATGAAACTGAACTGCCATACATCGCGGATCTTCATTTACTCACCATCAAACCGGTGATGTATGTTTGCAACGTTGACGAAGCGTCTGCTAAAACCGGCAACAAACACGTAGAAGCGGTGAAAGAAGCGGTGAAAAACGAAGCCGCTGAAATTCTAATTATCACAGCCCAGATGGAAAGTGAGATTGCAGCACTTGAAACATTCGAAGAAAAACAAATGTTTCTTGCAGACATGGGTCTCGACGAACCGGGCGTGAACAAGCTCATCAAGTCGGCTTACAAATTACTGAAACTCGATACTTATTTTACCGCAGGGGTAAAGGAGGTGCGGGCATGGACCATTACCAAGGGCATGAAAGCGCCGCAGGCGGCCGGCGTGATTCACACCGATTTTGAAAAAGGATTTATCAAAGCTGAGGTGATCGCATACAACGACTTTATTACACTGGGTTCAGAAGCTGCCTGTCGCGACGCAGGCAAACTGAGAATAGAAGGCAAGGAATATGTGGTGAATGACGGAGACGTGATGCATTTCAGATTTAATGTATAATAACAAACATCCAGATTAAACAATATGAAAAACCACGAGATCGATTACAAACTTTACGGCGAAGAAATGCAGTGCGTAGAGATAGAACTGGATCCCCAGGAAGCAGTAATTGCTGAACCTGGCAGTTTTATGATGATGAACGAAGGCATTCAGATGCAGACGCTTTTTGGCGATGGCAACGAAAGCGGATTCATGAGTAAGTTGTTCAGCGCGGGAAAAAGGTTACTCACAGGTGAGAATCTTTTTATGACCGTTTACACTAATAATTCACACGAAAAACGCCGTGTTTCTTTTGCGGCGCCTTACGCGGGGAAGATCATTCCAATGGACCTTTCGCGCCTTGGAGAAAAGATCATTTGCCAGAAGGATAGTTTTTTATGCGCTGCCAAAGGTGTTGCTGTGGGTATTGAGTTTCAGCGCAAATTAGGCACGGGTTTATTCGGCGGAGAAGGATTTATCATGCAGAAACTGGAAGGCGACGGAATGGCCTTTGTTCACAGCGGAGGACACGTGATTGAAAAAGATCTTCAGCCGGGCGAAGTATTAAAAGTTGATACAGGTTGTATCGTTGCTTTTACGAGTACAGTAGATTACGACATTCAATTCGTGGGAGGCATTAAAAATACACTCTTCGGCGGCGAAGGCATGTTTTATGCAAGTTTACGCGGACCAGGTCGTGTATGGATTCAGACGCTGCCGATCAGCAGGCTGGCAGGCAGGATCCTCGCATACGGATCAGGTAAAAGACGCGAAGAAGGCAGTATCCTTGGCGGTTTAGGAAACATCCTCGATGGCGACGGGATCTGAGGCAGTGGTTTAATTAATCATCCGGTTGATGTTTCAGGCAGATAACCGGATCAGAACAATATTTTAAAAAATGGCAAAATCAAATTATAACGAAGACAGTATCCGGTCGCTTGACTGGAAAGAACACATCAGGACTCGTCCCGGTATGTACATTGGTAAGCTGGGAGATGGAAGCGCTTTTGATGATGGCATTTATGTGTTGATCAAAGAGGTGATGGATAATTCCATTGATGAATTTATGATGGGCGAGGGCAACCGCATTGAAATCACTGTGAAAGAAGGAGTGGTTTGTATCCGTGATTACGGGCGCGGTATTCCTCTGGGGAAAGTTGTTGAGGTTGTATCAAAGATCAACACCGGCGGAAAATACGACAGCGAAGCCTTTAAAAAATCTATCGGTCTCAATGGTGTTGGTACCAAGGCAGTGAATGCGCTCTCTTATCATTTTAAAGTCACTTCATTTCGTGACGGGCAGGCCAAAACAGCTGAATTCAGCAAAGGCGAACTCGTAAAAGAACACAAACTTGTTTCGGCTCCGAATGAAAAGAACGGCACGTTCGTAGAGTTCAAGCCCGATGATACCATCTTCAAAAAATACCATTTTGTTCATGAGTACATCGACAGGATGATCTGGAATTATGCCTTTCTTAATACCGGCTTAAAACTTTATCTCAATGGTGTTGAGTACAAGTCAGACAGTGGCTTAAAAGACCTGTTAGAGAAAAATATTACCGGGGAAATCCTTTATCCCATCATCCATTTAAGGGGCGAAGACATTGAGCTGGCGATGACGCACAGCAATGAACACTTCAGTGAAGAATACTATAGTTACGTAAACGGTCAGTACACGACCCAGGGCGGTACACATCAGGCAGCCTTCAGGGAAGCGGTTGTAAAAACCATCCGCGAATTCTTCAAAAAAGATTTTGATCCAACCGATGTCCGAAAATCCATAGTGGCTGCCATCGCAGTAAAGGTTCAGGAGCCGGTATTTGAATCGCAGACCAAAACCAAGCTGGGATCGCAGGAAGTAGCGCCCGGCGGCCAGAGCATGCGCAGTTTTGTAAACGATTTTATCAAGGAACAACTCGATAATTACCTGCATAAAAACCAGGATGTAGCAAAAGCCATCGAAGCCAAGATTATTGCGAATGAACGCGAGCGAAAAGAACTTTCAGGCATTCAAAAGCTCGCCAGGGAACGCGCAAAAAAAGCATCCCTGCATAACAAAAAGTTACGCGATTGCCGTTTGCACCTCGACGATTCCAAAGATGTGCGCCGTCTGGAAACCACACTTTTTATCTGTGAAGGTGATTCAGCAAGCGGATCCATTACCAAAACGCGCGACGTGAATACTCAGGCTGTATTCAGTTTAAAAGGAAAACCACTGAACTGTTTCGGACTCGGAAAAAAAGTGGTGTATGAGAATGAAGAATTTAACCTGCTTCAGTCGGCACTTAACATAGAAGACGGATTGGATGACCTCAGGTACAACAATGTGGTGATAGCTACCGATGCAGATGTTGACGGGATGCACATCCGTTTATTGCTGCTTACTTTTTTCCTGCAGTTTTTTCCTGATCTTGTAAAAAACAACCACGTAAAAATTCTGCAGACACCTTTGTTCAGGGTGAGAAATAAAAAAGAAACCATCTATTGTTATTCAGATGAAGAACGGAAGGCGGCGATTGCCAAACTCGGACCTAAGCCGGAGATCACCCGTTTTAAAGGACTGGGAGAAATTTCGCCGGATGAGTTCCGTCATTTTATTGGCAAGGACATCAGGTTAGAACCAGTTCTGATTGATCAGAAATCGAGCATCAACGAATTGCTCAACTATTACATGGGTAAGAACACGCAGGACCGTCAGGAGTTTATCATCGATAATCTTCGCATTGAAAAAGACGTGGAAGATTCCCTGGTCTTAAATTGAATTAACAGGTTTTAACGGATGCGAAGCAATTTGGGTTTCATATAAGGCCGTTATTGTTAAGGCTCGTTAATTTCACAAAATTGAATATCTTTGGCACAATAGATGAAATCAAACAGACAATAACAAAAACATGCAAATAATGAAAACAAAACACTTACTCTTAATTCCTGCCTTAGCTGCTTTAACGCTTGCAGGGTGTAAATCAAAAAAATCGACACCGGTTCAGAAAGAAACCGGCGCAGTAGAGATCTCGGTACCATTCAGTGGTAAAGAATTCCGCAGCGATGAAAATCATTTCAGGTCGAAGCAGGTAGGTAAATCTACTGATCTTGCCACAGCGAAGAAAAAAGCGTACCTCAATGCGAAATCTGAAATGGCGGGCAACATCAACGCCACTGTAAAAAGAGTAACCGACAACTACACCAATTCACGTACAGTTGGCAACACCGAAGAATTTGAAAACAAATTTGAGGAGCTGACCCGCGAAGTGGTGAACCTTGAAATGTCGAATGTGAAAGAGATCGGTGAAAAAACTTTTAAGGAGCCGGATGGTTCTTACAGTT
>CAZFCR010000356.1:916-4138 GCA_964517305.1 uncultured Akkermansia sp. | reverse complement strand
GATTAAAAATCTAATAATGGCAATGTCTCTTTTAGCCGGTTTCTCAACCTTGATGATGGATTGTTGTGACTCTGAGAAAAGGCCTGTAGTTTGGTTCATCTGAAGTACGTGGAGTAACAAGTATTGCTCCGATCAGGTAAAATTAAAACACCCCCAAGCGCATCCTGTTATTATTCGTTAAACGCTGCATAATGTGTGTTTAAAGAACCTTGCGGTCGGGCACAAAAAAACCCGGCCTGTAACAAGCCGGGTTCTTTATTTGTTCACTGTATTTCTAAAAAAGGAAAGTTAAACCGATGTAACCGGCGTAAGTCTTACGCGAGGCACGCAGCAACACGTTGTAGGTGTCAGGATTTGAACTTGACTGACTGCCACGCATGTCAACAAGACCGTAATAACCACGGAAACCGAGATCGAGACGAAGTGTGTGCTCGCGGTTGAGAGCGAATTCGAGACCTGCGCCATAAGCTGCGCCAATATCACCGGACTTCACACCAACAACCGCGCGAACCGAATCAGCGTTACCGCCATCATCACCGCTTACGCTTGCACCCAGGTTAAGACCAAACTGCGGACCAACAACGAAGTTCAGATTCACCGGCGCTTCCTTATTGGTATTGAGTGATAACATTACGGGGATATTGAGGTAACTTACCGATACACGGCGATCCAGGTTCCTGTCCTTGAATTTCTGATTGATCTGGTTGTAATTTACTTCACCAACAATTCCTACGTGGCGGCTAAAATTAAAACCAACCATCACACCCCAACCATGGCTCATTGATAATGTACCGGCCACTGTTTCGTTATCGTATGTTCTTAAAGCAAGCGTACCGAAAGTTGGCATGTAACGGATACCAAACTCACCGCGACGTAAAGGACGATCATCGCGATCATTGTCATCTTCAACTACCACAGGAGCCGGTGCCGGAGCCGGAGCTGGTGCCGGAGCTGGTGTCGGAGCTACAGGCTGCGTGCTCTGAATGGTGGTGGTTTGTGTTGTGGTGGTAGAAGAATTAGTGCTGTTTTGATTTACATTCACCGAATCAGGTACCTGCGCATTAACCTTACCCGCGCTAAGGACGAGAAATGCTGCAAACGCTAAAGTTGTGATATTTGTTTTCATAGTTTTTTTGATTTTAGTTTTGGTTTTTAGTTTATGGATCAAAGTTAATTTTGTGAGGCGCCGCAGGGCACGGGATTTCGTTAACATGGCATTTTGGATAGTTCAATTCATCGATAATTGGTTTGAAATTATTTGGTTTTGAATTATCTTATCAATCCAAAAAAAAGCGGCCTAAGCCGCGTCGATCATTTTGCAAAAGCATCCCTGAGGTTCTTCATCCTGATGCTGTCTTCCACCAGCGCCTGATATTGCCTGTAAAGCAGTGGCTGATGCCATGTTGGTATACTTTCCTCTTTTTTTAAAACGTTTTCATAAGTTTTAACTACAACGCCCTCTTCGTAACAAAACGAATTCAGTACTGCTTTGTAATCTTTATTCATGAATCCAGCGTGTACTTCATTCCAGGCTTTCAGAAACTCTTCTGTGGCCATTGTTTCTTCTTTAGGTACACCGCCGAGTTTATAAACCTCGTAAGCCAGTTCGGCCCTGCAATTCATACTGGTGTCGTGGAGTCTTGCGAAAAGGTCCTTAAACACTTTTACGCTGGTTTCACGTTCAGCGTATTTGCAGCAGGCTATACGGTTATTGTTTACGCCGATAAGCGTATTGAGCATATTAACGTTACTGATGTCCTTTGTATTCATGGTTAAAGTGTTGGTTCAACATCCTTAAACAAAAACAACGGGAAAGCAAAGCCAACCCGTTGTTTTGTTTTGTGATCAAAGCCGTATTACAGGTTCTGATTACCGGTAGAAAAGTTGTTTCCACCGTGAACATTAGAAGCCGCGTTTTTTACAGCACCTTTTGTTTCGTTGAATTTAGCTTTGCCTTTTTCAACGAGGTCCTGACCGTCATCTTTAAAAGAATCGATCTTGTCGGTGATGCTGTCACGGAGTTCTTTAATTTTGTCGGTGATGTCACCGGCGTAATCGTCACCCATCTGGGCCAATTTGTCGCGGGTAACTGATCCTTTTTCCGGTGCTAATAATACACCTAACAGGGCGCCGGCGGCTGCGCCTGCCAATACGCCTAATAACACTTTTCCTGAGCTCATGATTTTTTGTTTTTGTTTGTTTATGATTTGATTTATTATTTTTTAATTCCCCTTACCACCACGAATTACTTTTAAACCCGGCTGAAGCGCGAATACCATCAGGTTGGCTGCATCATTCTTAATGATCACCGGCTTAAACGGCGACCCGCAAACGCTGCGCTTAGTCTTTTGATTCTTTCCCTCTTTTGTGTGTAAAAATAATGTAGTCATACAGGGTTCATATTCTGAAACAAATGTATAGTACCAAAGCCGCGACGTTGTCTGATTTTCGGTCAAAGCGGCAAGTGAATCGCCAAACGTAGGGCTTTGTGACCTGAGTCAAAAAAATAAAAAAGCAACAGCTGCTAACCGTTGCTCTTTTCATTTATCAACCAAAAATTAAAATTTATTCAAGAACTATTTTTTTGCCGACCTGTCCGTTAGACCCTGCAAAATTAAGAAAGTAAACACCTTTTGCATGGCCATTCAAATCTATCACGGCTTCTGAACCACTACTTAGTTTCACCTCATTTGAATAAACCAGGTGTCCAAGCATATTCATCACGGTTATTTTGTAATCTCCCGCTTTATCGCAACGCACTTTTACCTGCGCATCGGCTGATGGATTTGGATATACATTCATTTCTCCTAAACCGCCTGCAATCGAATTATCTGATAATACAAGGCGTCCGTCGAAACTGAGTTTAAGAAAATATACCTTTTGTGTAGGATTTCGTGAGTGGCCGATGGCTAAAATGCCGTCACTCACTGGACGCGCATTATGGCAGTGGTCATGATTCGCTCTTCCAAAAAATCTCGCCCAGGTACTGTCACCGTAAGTTCCGTAATCTTTTATTTTCAACAACCACATATCTGGTGTGATAGAAGCATTAAAACTTCTGCTAATGGCACCGATAATGTATTCTCCGTTACCAAGAGCTGCAATTGTTTTTGGCGTATCTTTTTCTGAGCCGCCAAAGTGCTTCTCCCAAACCATCCCGCCATTGGCATCGAGTTTATAAACTTTAATATCAATGTCTGAAGTGGTGCTGCTGTCGCGCAT
>CAZFCR010000356.1:0-906 GCA_964517305.1 uncultured Akkermansia sp. | reverse complement strand
CTGCCCTCCCGAAATCCCGAACCTCGTTCGCAGGCTGCTGTCGCGCATGGCAAAAACATAACTACCGTCGTCATTAGCCACAACGCCAACTGCTTCGTCGTCCTGAGCACCTCCGTAAGTCACGTCCCATTCCACACTCATGTCTGACTTGATTTTGACCAGATAAGCGTCACCTTTACCGTTGCCTTTGCTCATCGTTTGACCCGCAAGAATAAACCCACCGTCAGAGGTTTGTTTTAAACCAAGACCGAATTCTTTACCAGAACCGCCGAAGGTCCATGATCCTTTTTCATTCAAATCTGCGTCGATCTTCACCAGCATCATTTGCGAGTTGGCGCCTGTTAGTCCTGAAGTACCGATGATGTAATAGTTGTTGTCAGCACCGCGAATAATTTCTCTCGCCTCTTCATTTCCACTTCCACCAATATCTTTCGACGATAGCACATCCCCGTTCGAATTCACCTTCACAACAAACATATCATAATCACCGCCACCATAACTTTGTGTATAACCAGCAATGATGTAATTGCCTTCGTGTGTAGCCACCATGCTGTAGGCGTAATCAGGTTTTGCACCACCAAAGATGGTTTCTTTCACATAATTACCCATTCCGTCGGTTTTCAAAACATAAAGATCACAATCCAGCAGGTTGGCATTGTTGGTCATCCCCGCCAGAAGATAACCTCCGTCAGGTGTCTGAACCACATCACGGGTAGTTCTGTCGAAATTGCTAGGATAGTCCTTCTCAAATAAGACCTGCGCAGATAATTCTGAGTGCAGGAAAAGAGAAGATGCCAGGATGACGCCGGCGCAGCTGATGTTAAAAAGTTTCATGGCTTATTTATGATTTTAAAAGAGGTTGTCTCAAAAGGGCAGCCTCTTTTTTTTAATATCATGGAAGAATTT
>CAZFCR010000355.1:0-4155 GCA_964517305.1 uncultured Akkermansia sp. | reverse complement strand
CAGGGTTCAAATCCGGCGAGCACAGAAAGGTCAACCGTTGCTTCGGTATGACCGGTTCTTCTTAAAACGCCGCCTGGTTTTGATTTTAAAGGAAAAATATGACCCGGCCGGCCAAAATCAGAAGGCCGGATGTTTGGATCAATTAATGCTTTTACGGTTTTTGAACGGTCGGAAGCCGAAATGCCGGTGGTGCAACCGTGTCCGAGCAAATCTACTGATACGGTAAAGGGCGTTTCATGCAGGGAAGTGTTGGCGGGCACCATCATGTCCAGTTTCAGTTCATGCGCTCTTTCTTCGGTGAGAGGCGCGCAGATGAGTCCCCTGCCGTGTGTGGCCATGAAGTTGATGACCTCGGGCGTGGCATTTCTCGCGGCAGTGATAAAATCGCCTTCGTTCTCACGGTCCTCATCGTCTATCACAATAATCACCTTGCCCTGGCGGATGTCTTCAAGGGCTTCTTCAATGGTATTTAACTTAAATTCGCTCATAATAATGCGGCAAATTTACTTATTTTAAGCCTTGGAAGGTCTATTTTATTTTGGAAGAACTGCTTAGGAACTTAAAACAAAACCTGCTCCGCGGGCTGCCGGGAGAAGAAGTGCAATACCTCATGGCGCCAAAGGGCAGGGCCCGGGTGCAGAGGGAACAGCTGGTGAAGGAAGAACACTGTAAAAGTGCCGTGCTGATCCTTTTTTGCAGTGATGAAAAGGGCCTCTTTGTTCCTTTGATTGAACGGATGCCTTACGAAGGCATTCACAGCGGACAGGTAAGTCTGCCGGGCGGGAAACAGGAACAAACCGATGCCG
Organism: uncultured Akkermansia sp.; assembly: GCA_964517305.1. Lineage (GTDB taxonomy): Bacteria > Bacteroidota > Bacteroidia > B-17B0 > Aurantibacillaceae > Aurantibacillus. Next base: position 3,349 of record CAZFCR010000355.1, on the reverse strand, counting down.
ACCTTTCACAAACCGCCATCAGGGAATGCAGGGAAGAGATTGCGCCTCCAGGAGAACTGGAGATCATAGGCCCCATGAGTCCATTGTACATTCCGGTGAGCCGGCACCTGGTGCATCCGTTTCTCGGTTGCTGCCACGTAGATAATCCACAGTTTGTTGCAGATCCGCGCGAAGTAAAAAAGATCATCAGGCTCTATGTCAGTGATTTAATGAGCGGGGAACTTTACCGCGAGGGCAGCATTGCCTATGGAACAGGTTTAACTGTAATGACGCCTTTTTTTCTTGTGGAAGAACTTCAGGTGTGGGGTGCTACAGCAATGATACTGAATGAATTAAAGGTGCTTCTTGAAAAAATTGAATAATGCAGGTCAGAAAAACTGACGCATTTTCACGATCAGGAACTGTAACAGCAAAAACAGCAACAGTCCGATGATGATCTTATAGGTTTTGTTGAAGTGAATTTTGTTCAGTTTTGCTTCTTTGCGGTAACTCCAGAACAGCATGGCTAAAAAAGCAATAACAAATACTACCACAAAAATAATCCGGCCCTGAGTAAACATGCCGCAAAGATATTCTTAAAAAACATTAATCCTTTTGCATCCGCTAAAAATATTGCCAATTTCACCTTTAATTTCAGACTTTAATTCTTTCCGGTGAGAAGATATCTATTGGTGATCCTGTTTCTGTTTTCTGTTTTATTTTCATCGGCTTCACGGCTCGAAAAGGGTTTTGCATCGCTTGCCGAATTCGATTATTTTAAAGCCCGCAAAACATTTTATTCGCTCTGCAGGAAAAAACCGAACGCTCCGGCATTTTATGGGTTAAGCATTATTTTTTCGAGGAACGATAATCCTTTTTATCATCCCGACAGCGCTGCGAAATACGTTAATCTTAGTTACAACTCGTATATTCTGAAGCCTGAGGAATTAAAAGCGGCGGGTTTCACCGTTAATTCCCAGACCATCCTGAAACACGCTGCAGATATAGGATTGGCCAGGCTGCAGCAGTTAAAAAAAACGGGTTCGGTAGCAGCGCTCGATCATTTTATGCAGGTGTATTATCTGTCTTCGCCGGCCACACTCAAAGAGGCGCTTCAGCGCAGAGACGAACTGGAGTTTGATCATGTGATACAGCTGGGCAGGAGCGATTCTACCGCGGTGTTTATGCTCACGCATCCCCGCAGCAGCTTTTATGCGGAAGCCGGAGTGTTGCGTCAAAGGCAGCTATACGATGAGATCACTGCCGATAAAACAGCGGCCGGTTACATCCGTTTTCTGCAGAGCCATCCCAACAACAGTATGGTTAACAATGCCTACGAAAAGCTGTTTGCCATTTACAAACAAAACAATGATGAGGAAGGCCTCTCCGGTTTTGTGAAGCTTTTTCCGAATGCGCCGCAAAATCTGGAAGCCTGGAAACTGCTGTTTTCACTGAGCGTAAAAGCGTATTCATTTGCAGAACTGAAACGTTTTGTGGAGAATCACCCGGCATTTCCGCTCAAAAATTCCATTCTGCAGGAACTTGAGCTGAATAAAAAAACATTGTATCCCTACCAGCAAAACGATTTTACAGGTTTTGTGGATGAGTCCGGCAAAATGCACATCGAAGCCATGTACGATGCGGCGAGCGAGTTTTCAGAAGGTTTATCTGTGGTGGTAAAAGGCGATTCGGTGTTTTTTATCAATAAGGACAATCAGAACCCTTTTAACAAGGTGTTTGTGGAAGCGTCTGTTTTTAAACAAGGCATTGCGCCGGTGAAAACCAGTCAGAAATGGCATTTTATCAACCGGCTGGGACAAACCATTTCAGGTGATTACGACGAGATCAATGAGTTGTCGAACAATACTTACGTGGTGAAGCAGGGGGATAAATACGGCGCGCTCGATCATTTCGGTCAGGTGCTGATAGAACCGCGTTTTGATAAATTAGGCGACTTTAAAAATGGTTACGCGTATTTCACAGAGAATGGTTTGTACGGCTTTGTATCCAAATCCGGCGCCGTTTATCCCGCACGGTACGAGTGGATCTCAGATTTTGATGAGACCGGACTGGCCATTGTGCGGCAGGGTGGAAAATACGGACTGGTGGCGGCCAATGGTCGGCTGGTGTTTGAACCGGTTTATGATTTGGTACTCAAGACCAGACATCCGGTGTATCTTTTAATGGTGGGCAACCAGTATGGTTTTTACAGTTCCGACAAATGTTTTATCACCGGCATCCAGTATGATTATGCGATGGAAAAACCGATTGATTTTTATACCGACGGACAGTTATTTAAACTGCTGAAAAAAGGGGCGCCTGCTTTGATGGATAAAAACGGGCAGATGCTCACGTCGTTTGGGCAGTTTGAAGAACTTCACTTTTTTTCAGGCGATTTGATGCTCGTGAAAAAGAAAAACCGTTATGGTTATGTTGACAGGAAAATGAACCTGGTGATCCCCTATAAATACAGCGATGCAGATGATTTTTCACAGGGCATTGCCATTGTGAGCAAAGGCGACAAACAAATGCTCATTAACCGCGAGGGCAAAGAAATCTTCAGCACTTCGCACGACCTGGAAAGACTGGGTAAAAAGTTCTTTTTGCTAGATGGCGGGAGAAAGGACGTGATCAATGCGCAGGGAGAAGTAATTTTTTCAGACGTGGCGGAGATCCAGAAATCCAGTGCCTCCAATTACCTGGTGACTTTGAATTCGGGCGAAATTAAATTGATATCCGATTAAACATTACTAAATTTACACACTAAAAAAACGATATGACCAAAGTGCATAACTTCAGCGCCGGGCCTGGTATTCTCCCTGCGGAAGTATTAAAAGGTGCGGCAGAAGCCTGCATTAATTTCGATAACCTGAACCTCTCTTTGTTAGAGATCTCGCACAGAAGCAAGAACTATGAAAAGGTGATGGATGATGCGCGTAACATCATCAAAGAACTTTTTGAAGTGGGTGATGAGTACGAGGTGATTTACCTTGGTGGTGGTGCCAGTCTGCAGTTTGCAATGGTGCCTTATAACCTGCTTTCTGAAAACGGTTATGCAGCCTATGTGAATACTGGTGTTTGGGCGAGCAAGGCCATTAAAGAAGCTTCACTGATCGGTAAAACAAAAGTGATCGCCTCTTCTGAAGATAAAAAATTCACATACATCCCCAAAGGATACGAGGTACCGGCTGATGCCGATTACCTGCACCTTACCAGCAACAATACCATTTACGGAACGCAGATGAAGGATTTTCCAAAGTCGTCGATTCCGGTGGTGTGCGACATGAGCTCTGATATTTTCAGCCGTAAAGTGGATGCAAAACAGTTCGATCTCATTTACGCCGGCGCCCAGAAAAACATGGGTCCCGCG
>CAZFCR010000354.1:0-4164 GCA_964517305.1 uncultured Akkermansia sp. | reverse complement strand
CCCTCAGGGACAAACTTATTGGTTAAAGAATTAGAAGCCATTGAAAATGAATTTTAAGGTTTTAAAATTCGGGCAAATATACGGTTTTATTTTTAAATGAAGAATTGAAGCTGGAACTCAGACAAATGGCAGCAAGGTTTTGGAAATGCCGCGGAACACGGCGTGTATGGAAACAAAAAAGCCACCCGCAAGAAAATCTCCAAAATCCGCGAGTGGCTAATTTTTGTTATAACTAAACAAAACCCTTAAAAAAGAACGTGATGTAAAGTTAGGTTTGTTATAAATCCCTTTCTGCTGATTCAAACAAGTGGTTTGCTTTGGTTGATAAGTGGCAAAACCGAAAACCGGAAAATGCACTTGATCCTGCGAATCGCGCGGGTCGTCAGATAGCAGCCATCAGCAAGTTGATATCTTTGAACGGCAGGTGGAAAGTTTCTCCGAGATACTGGTTGGTAAGAATGCCGTTGTAGATATACACACCATTGCGTAAACCTGCGTCTTTCCTTACAATACCATCAAATCCTCCCTCATCGCCCATGTTCAGCAATACCTGGGAAAAAATATTGCTCAGCGCGTATGAGGCTGTGCGCGCCACGCGGCTGTTGATGTTGGGCACACAATAATGGATCACGCCATGTTTACGGAAAACAGGATGTGTATGGTTGGTGATCTCTGATGTTTCAAACACCCCGCCCTGGTCAATACTTACATCGATGATCACCGAACCGGTTTTCATTTCGCTCACCATGGCCTCAGTTACCACCTGCGGCGTGCGGCCGCGGGTGGCGCGCAAGGCACCAATGGCCACGTCGGCGGTCTTTAAATGTTTTTCAAGAACCTTCGGTACGATCACAGAGGTGAATACACGGCTGCCCACCTGGTTCTGCAGGCGGCGAAGACGCGATGTGGAATTGTCGAACACCTTAACTGTTGCTCCCAGTCCGATGGCGGCGCGCGCAGCAAATTCGCCCACGGTGCCTGCGCCGATGATGATGACCTCGGTTGGAGAAATACCGCTGATGCCCCCAAGAATAGATCCTACGCCGCTGTTGACGTTACTCAGCAATTCGGCAGCGATTGAAATACTTGTGCCGCCGGCAATTTCGCCCATGGCCCTGATAACAGGAAAAATCCCTGCTTCATCGATGATGAGATCAAAAGCAACGCAGTTGAGTTTTTTCGAGATCAGTTTCTTCAGAAAATCCTGGGGCTGAACCGGTAACTGCAGCGCACTTACCAGCGTTTGTTTGTGCTGCATCAGCTCAATTTCTTCGAGCGTAGGCGGAGCGATCTTAAAAATAATATCCGCTTTGTAAACTTCGTTCACCGACTGTACCACCTGGGCACCGGCTTCACTGTAATCGGTATCCTCAAAATTCGCCGCTTTTCCGGCACCTGTTTCAATCACTATACGATGGCCGTTGTTTACCAGCAAAGCCACTGCATCAGGAACGAGCGGCACCCGGTTTTCCTGGAAAGCGATCTCCTTCGGAATCCCGATGTAAAGCTTGCCTTTCTTACGGGCCACTTCCAGCATTTCTTCCTGTGGGGCAAAGCCGCCTTTGGTCAGAGAGTATAAAACATCTTTTGTCATTACCATGTTACAAAGTTTAATTTGCAGGCCCCCTGTAAACGGGCGCGTTACAATCATCCACACTTCTTTTCTTAGGTCGCATCACTATGCCGATCCGGTATTCAAAGGTACGGTTCCTCACCCGCACATTGTCGTGTTTGTGAGGAATAATATCAGGATTCCAGTGGTACTCAAAAAATAAACTGAGTTTACGCACCAGGGGTACTTCGTAACCCAGACCAAGGTTGCCGCTGAACCAGAACTTCGGAAAATTGCCACTCACCGGCACAAATACCGTTGCAGAGTTTCTGAAGAGGTATTCGAGGCGTATGCCCGGCATAAAATACCAGTGGGCACGACCCAGTGGATTATAAAATTTAAGGTAATTGTTCCACTGAATGTATGTGTATTTATTGGCGGAGAATGACCCGGTGCGGTCGCCGGTATAGGCATTCACGAGTTCCATTTCGTTGGCACCCTTGTTGGCGTATTCCAGTTCTGTTTGCCAGCGCACACGCGGCGCACCCAGTTCAAGAAAAATGCCGGCTCCCCAGCTGAAAAATTCTTTTGAAATATGTGTTTGAGGATAAAATACCCGGTAGGCTGAATCGTAAGGTTTTCTTTCAGTGTCGAGATTTTTATAATAATGCGCGGATTGTGTTAACGCTCCAAAGATACCCACGCCCCGGTAAACAAACTGGGCTTGGGCCAGACTTACCGAAAACATGAACAGGATAATTATTTTTTTCATAAGCTTTTTGTTAGGCGCTCACCGCTTCCGCGGCACCGCTGATCTTTTTAACAAGACCCTGCAACACTTTGCCGGGGCCCACTTCAATAAAATGTGAAGCGCCATCGTTGACCATCTGCTGTACACTTTGCGTCCATTTTACCGGAGCCGTGAGCTGCGCCACAAGGTTGAGCCTGATCTCGGTTGGGTCTGAAATGGCGCTGGCCGTTACATTCTGATATACAGGACACACCGGATTGCTGAAAGTGGTCGCTAAAATAGCCGCTTCCAGCTCGAGGCGCGCGGGCTCCATTAAGGGAGAATGGAATGCCCCGCCAACCGGAAGAACCAATGCACGCTTGGCACCCGCGGCTTTTAATTTTTCGCAGGCAATGTTGATTCCTTCCAGACTTCCTGAAATAACAAGCTGACCCGGGCAGTTGTAATTCGCCGCCACAACAGTGCTGCCTGAGGCTGTGATCTCAGCGCAGATGGTTTCCACCACCTTATCATCCAGGTTAAGGATGGCAGCCATGGTGCCCGGATTTTTTTCGCAGGCCACCTGCATGGCCATTGCTCTTTTATAAACCAGGGTTAAAGCATCTTCAAACCGAAGTGTTTTATTGGCTACAAGAGCCGAAAACTCACCAAGCGAATGCCCTGCTACCATTGCGGGTTCAAAATCAGGTAAAGTGGAGGCCAGAATCACAGAGTGTAAAAAGATGGCTGGCTGGGTAATGCGCGTTTGCCTGAGCTCGTCTTCCGTTCCCGAAAACATGGTTTCAGTGATCCTGAACCCCAGGATGTCGTTGGCTTGTTCAAACATTGCTTTTGCTCCGGCGTTGTTTTCATAAAGTTCCTTTCCCATTCCTGGAAACTGCGAACCCTGTCCGGGAAATATATAGGCTTTTTTCATCTTGAAATAACAATAAAATAGAAAAGTAAATTTAGCTGAATTATGCTAATAAAAAAACCGCGAAGCCCTGCCATTATTCAACGTCAGATTGTTGGCAATTGGCAACATTACGATTAAAAAGGTTCTTCTAAAAAAGCACTTTTTTACGATCAATGAAGCCGCCGCCAATCAGGTCGTCGCCTTCATAGATCACCGCGCTCTGGCCGGGAGCCACGCCTGTAACAGGAGAATGGAAGATCACATCGAGTTTGTTATCGATGGTATTAATGGTAGCCGGAGTACCGGCATCTTTATACCGGATCTTTGTCAGACCAACAAAGTCTTCAGAAAGTGAAGCATATTTGATGAGGTTGTAATCCCTTACCTGCAGATGATTTTCTTCAAGATCTTCTTTGTCGCCAAGGATCACCGTGTTGGTTTCAGGAATGATCTCCTTCACAAAAACAGGCGCCCCCAGGGCAATATCGAGGCCTTTGCGCTGACCAATTGTATAAAAAGGGTAACCCCTGTGTTTACCTACCTCTTTGCCCTTAAAAATATAAGTGCCGCCATCCACTTTCGCTTCCAGTTCGGGCATCCTGTGTTTAAGAAAAGACCTGTAATCGTTATCGGGCACAAAACAAATGTCGTAACTCTCGCTTTTGTTGGCGAGATCAAAAAAACCGGCTTCGCGTGCCATCTGACGGATCTCTGTTTTTTTAAATCCGCCCAGCGGGAACATGGTACGGTGCAGACTTTCCTGACTCAATCCCCATAAAACATAGGTCTGGTCTTTTGTTGGATCAAGTCCTTTATAAACAACACGCCGGTTGTTCTCGCTGCGCACCTGTGCGTAATGACCCGTGGCGATGAATTCACAATCGAGCATGTCGGCACGCTTCAGCAAAGCGTCCCACTTAATGTGCGTGTTGCACAACACACAGGGATTCGGTGTACGGCCCGCTA
>CAZFCR010000353.1:0-4171 GCA_964517305.1 uncultured Akkermansia sp. | reverse complement strand
GGTTTTTTAAATTGAAGCAGTCGGTTTCCGGCTGTTTCAGTGTACAGTACGTCCGGGTAGTTTTGTGTAATCTGCATCAACTTATTGTACAAACCGTCAGCATTTAGGGCAAATGCAACGCCTGGGGAGTTTACCGCAGTTAATAGTTCGCGGAAAGTTATTGATTGACTTTCACTGAATCGGTCAAGAATAGCCCACAATACAATCTGGTAAGGCAAATCCAAACGGCTTTCACTTTCGATTTTGTACCAATCGACATTTCTTCCGTCAAGGTCACGTTGCTTAAAATGCTTTAGCAGGTCCAAGTCCATCAATATTCCGGAAAAATTGTCTTCTATCTCCTTCTCGCCCGGTCCGGGCTTCAAATAGTTTCGAAGAAACACAGTAATATCAGAATCAATGGTGTTCTTATTGTAGACTGTGCCCGGCGTTTCTTTACATTTCCTTTTAAGGTAGGCATGTAATTGGTCCTTGGTGAACTCTATTCTTTCCTTTCGAAATTCATTGAAGAGTAAGTGATATAGTGATGCCCTGTTAGTTTTTAGTAACGAATAGTGAAGAATCCAAACCGTACCAAGGTCCTCTAAATAGACATCGCGTCCACTGGCACCAAATAGATAGGTCGCGAGCTCGGTTGGGGAGTCTGATTCCGTCAAAATACCGAATGCCTTCCCCCAGAATCTTAAGGAGGCCACCATGTTCTTGCCCACGCCCAGGTCAACAACAGAGGTCTCATCGGCAAAGTTCTTTTCCTTTACCGCGTAGTCGTAAACCTTTTTAAGCCAGAACTGCTTACAAATGAATGATTCATGGCCTGAAAAGGAAAGTTTTGGCATAATATAGGCATTAGGATGGCAGTAAATATATGAATTTAACAATTCTTTTAACACTATTAGGTGGTCTATTAATCAACACGTTATACCCACCTGTGCCCTGCTAACTCCGAGAGTGAAAAAACACCAAGCGCCTGTCAATAACGATTCCTCTTAATAGCTGGTCCAAAAGTTTAGTAATCAGCGAACCTCTTCTAGCCAGATTCTGATACGGTATGGATTGTGCTAAACAGTATAATGAAAGAGGAAATTTAGATTTCTTCTACTTCTCGAAAAAGTTTAGAAGGTGGTATCCCAAAAGCATCCGCCAGTGCCAGAATAATCTCGAAGCCTGGTGCTATTTCGCCTTTCTCAATTCGCCGCACTGTCTTTTCATCAATTCCACAAAGTTCAGCGAGTTTCAATTTATTCAATTTTTTCCGAGTTCGGTATTTCGTTACCGCCGCGCCAAATAAAACTATTTCCTGTTCGCGTTTTCTGGGCATTTTCTTCGTGAATGCTGGGTAAAAATAAAGATTCCCAGCACAGAGAGCAATTTTATTTTATTGATTTATAGCAACTTATGGTAAAATATTTTTGCTTCAGTAACCGGCGGGCATTAATGCCCGTTTTATTTTTTATGAGGTTCAAGAACACTAAACCGCAGGATGCTGCTACTACACAGCACCGCCTAGAAAATGGGAAGTACATCCGGCCACCGTGAGTATGAAATCACGGGAAGAGAAAATAAAAACAAAAAAAACTTGTCACATGAATCAAATATTTAACGAAGCACGATTGAGAATACTAGAACGTAGGCTTATCGATGAACAGGTAAACAGAAAATCAGAACTAATTCTAAGGAGAAAGTACTGGTGCTTTAATCCATATAGCGGAGACAAAGTGTGTCTTTTTGCGTTCGCTGTTGACGAAACAGTCAAATTGTTTCCCAGCCACTGGGCTAAGCAGGCGGGTTGTCAACCAGTGTTTGTCGAAGACGAACACAAACATGTTGTCACTTCCCTAACATCGTTCTTCGGAATAAACAGCTACATGCTACTCCATCTTATGTCACCGGGACGTCAGCTCACAGAAATATATGGCGGTGTTCAGCTTACGTCGGAAACCAAGCCGTCTGAAATCGCATACAACATTTTTTCACTGATTTGTTTCGTTTCACATTTAACAACACCAGAATACAAACACTTTAATCTAAACTAATGGAAAAGATAATTGTAAAAAGACAACGACTACTAAAGTACGTGCGGGCCTTTGGAAGTAAATACTTGCGGGACCGGCTACTCAGACGTGATAGATTGTACACGTCACAGGCAATCCGGTCACCAGTGAAATACTTTTACTGGGCCCTCGAAGATATGCCTCGGATTTTTCCGAAACAATGGCAATACATAGACGGGTTTGCGGCTCTGACGCAAATGCCAACAGTTAGTCCACTGACGGCGGCGACTGCATTCTTTGACCTCACTATGGATGAAGCAAGTCATCTCTTCCTTCCCAACCTTCAAATTGAGTCAATCGGTCGGGTACTGAATGAAGATGCGACACCTGACGAGTTTATTGATAACACTTATCGCCTGATTGAATCATTTGAAGCAATTAACACAGAAAAACAATTTAGACCAAAAAATAAAATAAAACATGAAAAATATGCAGCCTAAAATTAACTGCCCACAATGCGGAGAGACAATCGATGTAAATGACCTAGTATTTCAACAGGTTTCGGGCGAAATCAAAGAGGAGTATAGTCGAAAGGCCCTGGCCGAAAGAAAAATCCTTGAAGCGGAGATTAGAAAATCAGTTTCCGATGAAAAAGAACAAGAGCTCCTCGTTTATCGTGAGGAGCTGAAGCAAAAGGTTGAACAAGTAAAGAACCTCAACCGGACGAAAGCGGAACTTGAAAAACTCAAGAGGGAAAAAGAAGAATTGAGGAGCACTATTGAGGCGGAAGCCCAGGTGACCGTAACAGAAACTCTAAACAAAGAGCGGACAAAAATACTTCTGGAGATAGAAGAAAAGAACAAAATGAAGTTGGCTGAAAGAGAACACATAATTGAGCAGCTAAAAATTCAGTTGAAGGACGCGCAAAGGAGGGTGGAGCAGGGAAGCATGCAGTTGCAAGGAGAAGTTCAGGAGCTGGCAATCGAATCATGGTTGGAAAAAATGTTCCCTTTAGATTCAATCGAAGAAGTCAAGAAGGGGGCCAAAGGAGCCGACTGCATACAGGTTGTTAACACCCGTTTATACTCTAACTGCGGACGTATATACTACGAGTCAAAGCGAACCAAAGACTTTCAGAATTCGTGGATAGAGAAATTCAAAGATGACATGCGCCTTGCCGGTGCCCAGTTTGGGATACTTGTAACTGACGTGTATCCAAAAGGTCATGACAGAGTTCTGCAGATGGAGGGCATTTGGATATGCTCAATGTCCGAATTCAAAGGATTATCTCAAGTCGTTCGCGAAACAGTGATACTAATACATGAGCTATCACTCACACAAGAGAATAAAGGTGATAAAATGACACTTCTCTATAATTACTTGGTTGGAAGCGAATTCAAGCACCAAATACAGGCAATCGTAGAATCATTCAGCATCATGAGTGAAGATTTGAATGCAGAAAGGAGAGCAATGGAAACGCTCTGGAAAAAGCGTCAGAAGCAGATTGACAAGGTGCTTCTAAACACATCGCATATGTATGCGACAATCAAAGGCATTGCAGGACCGGCAGTAGCAACAATTGACGTACTCGAATTAACACAAGGGAAATAATGAGAAATATCGAACATTCCTTTATGCGGTTGATGGTATTGTGCAATCATCTGCAGGATTTTGACAAAGGGCATTATACGCCAATGATGTACATTTTTTCTGACGACCAGAAACATGTCATTCTTGGGAACGGAAATGGCAAGTTTTATGTCATCTACCCATTTGTTGTTTATGAGATGTCTAAACTTTTCACTGAGTTTTACGAAGACAAACGGAACTATGTACGACGCGCTGATGTGCCAAAAATGGATATAAATTATTCTATGATGGAGTTCTTTGGTATATCGACGGACGTTTTCCTTCATTTGTTTAGCGTCGGAACTCAGTGCATTGAAAAATTTGGCGGTAGTGACTTAACTCCATCCTCAACGCCTGAAGATGTTGCGCATAACATCGAATGCTATCTACAATATGTAATCGAATGTGAACCAAATAATCTTGAAGCTGAAAACAATGTTTAGTGATACACACGCCCTACGGCTAATTAAGCTTGCACGCCATCTTATTTCTCATCCCTTGACGGAAGAGGAAATATCTTTACTTCACAATCTGTCAGAGAGTTCTGTTGG
>CAZFCR010000352.1:0-4173 GCA_964517305.1 uncultured Akkermansia sp. | reverse complement strand
ACAAAAAGCGACTGGAAGGTATCGGTGTACACCAGCGTTTTAATTCCGCCCCGATAAGTGTAAAGCAACATCAGCAGGAGGATCACTGAAACACTGAGCGCGAAAGGCACTTTAACGCCGGTAAACTGATCGAATACAAAAAATTGGATCACACTGGCGGCCAGAAACAAACGGCCCGCCGCACCCAATAAACGCGACACGATAAAAAACCAGCTGCCTGTCTTCTGGCTCACGCGGCCAAAACGCTGGTTCAGGTATTCGTAAACCGAAGTAAGACTGAGTTTGTAATAGATGGGCAGCAATACATGTGAGATCACAAAATACCCGACAAAATAACCCATCACCAGTTGCAGGTACGAAAAATGAGCGCTGCCAACCGTACCGGGCACCGAAATAAAAGTAACGCCGCTCAGCGAATCGCCGATCATGCCAAAAGCCACAAGATACCAGGGACTTTGTTTGTTGCCAAGAAAATAACTGCCCGCAGTGCTGTTGCGCGATGTGTACCAGCCGATCAAAAGCAGGAACAGAAAATAAACAACAATAAAACCAATGATGTAAACCGGTGAAAGCATGTGCAAAAATTTAAATTTTTCCCAGCATTTGCACGATGTCAGCTTAATAGTTCTAAACAATTAAAAAAGGATAAATCAGCTCACACAAAAACTAAAACACTGAAGCCCAGGCTCACCCGAAAATAATTTAATTTTATGGGTGATATTTATCTCTTTTTCCGCACTTATTAGTATCAACCTATGACAGCAGAAGATATAAAACCACCAACCCTGCAGGCGCTTATTATCAGCCTTTATAAAAATGCGTTTCCAAAAGTTGCGGCATACATTCATAAAAATGGCGGCAGCCTCGAGGAATCAAAAGATATTTTCCAGGATGCCCTTGTCATTTATTACGAAAGATCAAGGGAGGGAATCAACCTCAGGTCAGATGAACAAACTTATCTTTTTGGCATCTGCAAAAACCTGTGGTATAAAAAATACCATGAAAACAAACTCCAACAAAGCCTGGAACTGACGCAGGAAACAAAAATAAAAAAAGAGCCCCAACCTGTGATATCGGGCGACATCCTGCGTTTCATTGAAGCCTCGGGAAAAAAATGCCTCGATCTCCTTCAGGCATTTTATTATGACCAACTTAACATGAAAGAACTCGCAGCCAGGTTCGGATTCTCCGGAGAACGCTCAGCAACGGCCCAGAAGTATAAATGTCTCGAAAAAGTAAGAACAGTGATTCAAACCAGGTCATTAAAAAAAGAAGATTTTTATGAATGAAACACAAAAAATAGAAAACTACCTGTGCGGGGCCATGGCTCCCGAAGATGTTTTGTTCATGCAGGCTGAACTGCTGGTGAATGATGAGCTGCAACAAAAAATATTTTTCCAGCAACAGGTTTATGACCTGGTAAGGGAAAGAGGAAGAATACATCTGCGGCAGGAGATCCTAAAGGCTGAAGCCCGTTTGTTCACAGAAAAAAAATTTGAAAATTTCAGGCTTAGGATCATGAACATTTTTAACAGACCATGAACGCACCACTTTTAAAAGACATCATTGACGAGAAAATACTCAATAACCGCAAGGTATTTCTCTGGGGACAGGTTGACGATAACTCTGCGCAGCATGTGATAGAGCGCCTGCTTTATCTGGAATTAAAACAGCCGGGCCAGGAGATCCAGCTCATCATCAACAGTCCGGGCGGTTATGTTACTTCCGGCATGTCCATCTACGATACCATTAAAAGTTTGTCAAGCCCGGTATCCACTATTTGTTCGGGTTTTGCCGCATCCATGGGATCCATATTACTTTCTGCAGGCCAGAAAGGACGACGTTTTGTTTTGCCCAATGCGCGCGTCATGATCCATCAGCCCAGTGGCGGTGTTGGTGGAAACGCATCCAACATCGAGATCCAGATGGAAGAGCTGGTTAAAGCCAAAATGCTCGCCGCGCAAATTTTAGCAGCCAATTGCGGACAACCGGTAGAAAAGATCCTGCGCGACTTTAACCGCGATCACTGGATGTCGGCAGAAGAGTCGGTGGCCTACGGCATTGTGGATGCCACACTCAGCAGCATCGTGCAGGAACAAACCCCTTAATTTATTTATTTTCATTTGGGCGTTCCCACAATAAAAAAAAGAGGCATTTTATTGTGGGCGGGCCTTTGCTGCAATCTTTTTGCTCTGCCATTATAAATTCCGCGATCTTCTGATGAATTAAAACCCGGTGATAAGCAAAAAGGATTTCCGCTGCAGTCCCTAACGCGGCAGCGGTGGAAGCGCCCGAAAATGGCGGAGTTGTGAAGACTGAACACAAGCCAAAAGTTTAAAAATTATTCACATTCAGGCTCCCCGGCACAGCCATCATACAGGTTATTTTAAAGCTTATCCTTATCTTTGTAACACTTGGAATTCAGCTCAAAAATAATAGAACAGGCCGTTGAAGCGTTTGCCCAGCTTCCCGGCGTAGGACGGAAAACAGCCTTGCGTTATGTGCTGCATGTGATTAAACAGGACAAACAACAATCCGACGCGCTCAGCCGCCTCGTGGCGCAGTTAAAAACCGATCTTAAATTCTGCGGCAAGTGTCACAACATCACCGAGCACACCCTGTGCGACATCTGCACCAATCCAGCACGTGACACCTCCACTGTATGCGTAGTGCAGGATTACCGCGACATCCTGGCCATCGAAAACACCGGTCTCTACCGCGGGCGTTACCACGTACTCGGCGGACTGATATCTCCTATCGAAGGCATCACACCATCGAGCCTCAACATTGAATCGCTCGTCAGCAAAGTGGCTGCAGAAGGCGTATCAGAGATCATCCTCGCGCTCAACGCTACCATGGAAGGTGAAACCACCTCGTTTTACATCTTCAGAAAAGTGGCGCCCTACAATGTAAAACTCAGCGCCATCGCACGCGGCATTGCCGTAGGTGATGAACTCGAGTATGCCGATGAAGTAACGCTTGGCCGTTCCATCACCAACCGCATCCCTTTTGATTCCCTTTTAAAAAAATAACTTTGATCAAAAACCTGCGCAGCATACGGCTCAACCCAAAGATCAGGTCCTGCTCCCCGCTGCGCTTCGAACTCGTGCAACGCCAGATCAGATTACTGGAACTCGACAACCGTCAGCTTCAGCGCGAACAGTTTCTCACCATTTGCGGCTTAAGTGGTTTAGAAGCCTTTGGCCGCATCCGAAAATACGAAGGGTTCTCTGAACTTTGTTCTTTGGGTGTTGTAGACAAAAAACGCGGAAAGGGACTGGGTCGCCGCATGGTGAAAGCGCTTGTAGAAAAAACAGAGGGGCCGCTGTATCTCGTCAGCATCATTCCCGCCTGGTTTGAACCCTTTGGCTTTAAACCCTGCAGCGAGTATCCCCCGGAAATAGCTGAAAAGCTGGCGTATTGCACCAATTCACTCCCCGTTCCCGAGCCCTATGTGGTGATGCTGCTCAACTGATTCAGCCCTGTGGGATTTTTCTCCACACCACCTGCAATTGCGGCAGAAAAAACTTCGCGTTCAGGACATTACGGCATAAAAAATCAACAAAACACGACTAATTTTCAGTGAATTGGTGCTGGAATAATTTGTGCTTGATTCAGGAAAAACAACACAACAATGAACCTGAACAATTATACCATCAAATCGCAGGAAGCCATACAGCAGGCTGTGCAGATAGTAGGTGCCAATGGCCAGCAAACCGTTGAACCGGCACACCTTCTCAAAGGAATTCTCGAGGTGGATGAAAACGTAACGCCTTTCATTTTAAAAAAGCTCAACATCAATCCTTCTTCATTTACGAAGATGGTTGAAAGCGCCATAAAATCGTACCCGAAAGTAAGCGGCGGGCAACCTACTCTCTCGGGTCCGGCCAATACAGCCCTCACCAAAGCGCTTTCCTATTTAAAAGAGTACAAAGACGAATACGTTTCAATAGAACACCTGTTGCTGGGTTTGCTTCATGCCGGCGACAGCACCGCCAACATGATGAAAGATGCGGGCATAAAAGAAAAGGAACTGAAAGCTGCCATCGCCGAACTGCGGAAAGGTGAACGGGTAACCAGCCAGAGCCAGGAAGAAACCTACAATTCACTGAACAAATATGCCATCAACCTCAATGCGCAGGCCAAGGCAGGAAAACTTGATCCGGTGATTGG
>CAZFCR010000351.1:0-4186 GCA_964517305.1 uncultured Akkermansia sp. | reverse complement strand
CCGGCCCATTCTTGGAAAGGATAAACATCCGCAGGCACTGGGCGCGAGCAGCAGAGAAACCTTTGCTGAGATCTGGCCTACCATTGAACCTCTGTTTGCACAGGTGTTACAGGGCGAAGCAGTAAGTTTTAATGATTTTATGGTTCCCCTGCACAGAAACGGTTATACCGAAAACTGTTATTTTAATTTCGCATATAGTCCTATCCGCGAAACGGACGGAACGGTAGCGGGTATCCTCGTTACCGTAATTGAAACCACTGCAAAAAAAATCGCTGAAGATTCGCTCAAAGAAAGCGAACAAAAGTTCAGAGACATAGCGGACAACATTCCTAACCTGGCCTGGCTGGCCGATGAAAAGGGAAAGATCACATGGTACAACCGGCAGTGGCACGAGTACACAGGGTCATCAGCCGAAACGATGGAAAATATCAACTGGCAGGACATTCTGGACCCGGTCATTTTTCCCGATTTGCTGGTCAGGTGGCAGGAGTCGCTCGACACTGGAACACCTTTTGAAATGGTTTTCCCGATGAAGGGCAAAGACGGCATTTACCGGCAGTTTCTGACCCGAATGGTGCCCATCAAGGGTGAAGATGGCCTCATATACAGGTGGCTGGGAACCAATACCGACGTAACCCAGCAGATAAAGGCTGAGCTCGATGCAAAAGAGAGTGAAAAGAGGTTTAGAACCATGGCCGAGGGCACCGATTTGCTTGTTGCAACAGCCGACGGCGATGGAAATGCCCAGTATTTTAACCAGGCCTGGCTCGATTTTACCGGGCGCTCAATGAATTCACTTGTCAATTACGGCTGGAGCGATCTTCTGCATGAAGAGGACCGGGACTCTTTTCTTCAGAAATATGTTGCCGCCTTTGATAAACAGCAAAGCTGGACTGCTGAATTCCGTGTGCGGAATAAAGACGGTGAGTACCGCTGGCTTTTTACCAAGGCACCTGCACGCTTCAGGTCAGACGGCAGTTTTGCAGGTTACATCAGTTCGAGTATTGATATTACCGACCGCAAAGAAGCCGAAGAAAACTTAAAAAAGAGCGAGTTGCATTTACGCAGCGTAATTGAAGGAGCACCTTTTCCTATTGGTGTTTACATTGGCAGAGAACTGATCATTAAAATGGCCAATCAGACCATTCTTGATATTTACGGAAAGGGCCCGGGTGTGATTGGAAAATCGTACAGGGCTATTTTGCCGGAGCTCGATACACAGGAGTTATTTAAACAGATCGATCAGGTGTATGATACGGGTGTGCCCTTTCATGCGCGCAACCAACCGGTAGATATTGAAGTAAACGGTAAAATGGTGACCACACATTTTAATTACAGTTTTACACCGCTGCTCGATGACGAAGGGAAAGTGTATGGCATTCTGAATACCGGTGCCGACGTGAGCGATTTAAACGCAGCGAAACAAAAACTCGAACAAAGCGAAAAAAATCTCAGAGAAACCATTCTGCAGGCGCCCGTTGCCATGTGTTTACTGAAAGGAGAGGAATTTATTGTTGAGATCGCCAACGACAGGATGTGTGAGCTCTGGGGAAAATCGCGCCCTGAGGTGATGCACCGGCCATTGCTTAAGGGATTGCCTGAAATTAAGGATCAGGGTTTTGATTTGTTGATGAAAGGTGTTCTGGATACAGGCGAAGCTTTTGTTGCCGAGGGCGTTTCTGTGAATCTTCAGCGAAATGGCAACATTGAAAAACTGTTCGTGAATTTTGTTTACGCGCCATACCACGAAACTGAGGGAACGGTCTCCGGTATCATGGTAGTGGCCAGTGATGTAACGGCCCAGGTGGTCGCCCGACAACAGATCGAAGAGAAGGTGAATGAACGCACCAAAGAACTGGCTCAGGCCAACCAGGATCTTCAGAAGACCAATGCAGAACTCGCTCAGTTTGCTTACATCGCTTCGCATGATCTGCAGGAACCTCTCAGGAAGATCACCACATTTACGCAGCTGCTTGAAAGCCGCGTGAGGCCGCACCTCGATGATGCTGCGAGGAATTATATCGAACGGATCAACAATTCGTCTGTCCGCATGAACAACCTGATCCGCGATGTGCTTGCCTATTCGGAGATCGCAAGGGAGGTGGATGTTTATTCAGTGGTGGATCTTAACGAGGTGATCAGCCATATTCTTGTAGATTTTGAATTGCTGATAGATGAAAAACAAGCGCAGTTTGAAATTGCTCAGATGCCGGCTATTGAAGCCATTCCTTTGCAGATGAGCCAGCTGTTCAGTAATCTGATCGGCAACTCGCTGAAGTTTGCTAAAAAAGACATTCCGGCGCGGATCAGCATAAAAGCCGAAACGCCTGCCGCAGGTGAACTGGATGCATTGAATCTCGACAGCGGGAAAAAATTTGTGAAGATCATTGTACGGGACAACGGCATAGGATTTAATCCAGAATACGAAAAAAAGATCTTCCATATTTTTCAGCGTCTGCACCGGAAGTCAGAGTATTCCGGTACCGGCATCGGGCTGGCCATGTGTAAAAAAATCGCGCTGAATCACCACGGTGACCTGAATGCCGCCGGAACAAGCGACAACGGTGCGGTCTTCAATGTTTTTCTGCCAATAGAACAGAAGCAGGAGCATTAAAAATTTTTAAATTTATCTCAATCACCGGCGCAGGAAGTACGGTTTATAAGTCCGCAGGAATGCGCGCAGTAAACCCTGCAAGATCTCCGCTGCCTGTGCGTAGGGATCTGGCAGGGTTGCGGGTGGAGTTGCTGAAGCCATCCGGGCGGGCGGGATTTTAATGTACGTAACGAACAGATTGCTTCGGCCAGAGGTCGCGCCGGCAGCCTCGCAATGGACGACGCTGGTAGCGACACAAAGTTTTAACAAGGTTTGAAGGGCCTTTGATTCCCGCTAAATTCCATGAGGCCAAAACTTTGTGTTTACTCAGATAGTTCACATGATAAGGAAATGCTAATCCACCGCGTCATCGCGAAGGCTTGCTGTGATACTGCGGCCTGAAGCGATCTGGTCTGGGGACATTTTAGCATTCGACAACAGATTGCTTCGGCCGCTGAACTGGTCGAAGTTCCGGTTTGTCTTATCTCTAAACCTGCTGGCATCAGTTTTTATTCATCAGCTTAAAAAATAAACCTTATGAAAACAAAATTTTTAGCAGCCGGACTTTTAAGTCTGAGCTTAGTTTCGTGTTCGAACGAAAAAAAGATTGCCACCAGTGATGTGCCACAGGTTGTCTCGGAGGCGCTGATGGCCAAATATCCTGATGCGGATGAAATAGAGTGGGAAATGGAACACGAAGATGAGCGTGTGAATTATGAAGCTGAATTCCGCAGCGATGGCAAAAGGAAAGAAGCCCTCTTCAGCGCAGACGGGCAGTTTATAGAAGAAGATTAGTTGTTATTAAAAAGCACCGAAGTTTGATTATTTCATCAGTTCGGCAGCTTCGGCGCCGTATAGTTTTTTGCCATCCCGGTAAACAGTTATAAAAGCGTCGCGGATGCCGAGCCTGATGACTTCTTCTTTCAAAGATTTAGCGTAGCTCGCTGCAGAGAAATTACCGATGTTGTAAATGTAGAGCTGATTGACCTGTTTGTTCTCGATCGGCCAGTTTTTGATGGCGTTAAGTTTTGCCGCGATCTCACCCGGAATGTCCTTGCTGTAAGCGCCTACCTGCACTTTAAAACAAACACCTTCTTCTGTCAGTTTTACGCCGTTTTCAGAAGTAGGTGTGGGGTAGTTTTTTGCCTGGTTCGTAACGGTAGCGGCAGGCGCCTCTGGTATGGCCGTGTTAAGTCCGGTACCGGTTGGAAAGATCACCGGCTGTTCAGCCTGCGGCGCAATGGTGTTGTCGTTGGCCTGCCTGTTTTTTGCTTCGCTCACGGGCACCCGTTTTCCGTTGATGTAGGCCGTTACAAAGGCGTCTTTTACACCAAGAGAGATCACGCGGTTTTTATCTGCCACAATCTTATCAATGTTGTTGTAAATACCCGCCGTGTATCGGAACAAGCCGTTACCAAGCTGTTCTGTGAATACCGGCATCAGACTGTAAAGTCTTTGTTTACTCACCTGTCTGTTATAAACGCCAATCTGAATGGTATAGAGTAGGCCGTTGCTGCGTTCAAGTTCGCCGGCTATGTTCAGCGGCTCCTGCACGGCTGGCGGGGCAGGTTTGGCTTTGGTATCGGTCTTCTT
>CAZFCR010000350.1:0-4239 GCA_964517305.1 uncultured Akkermansia sp. | reverse complement strand
CAATGCCATCGCAGTATTCGATCAGGGACCTAGAACGCATTTCAGGCATTAAAGCGCACACGCTTCGCATCTGGGAGCAGCGCTACCATATTCTTAAACCATCGCGCACGGATACCAATATCCGGTTCTATAATGACGAGGATCTGAAACGCATCCTCAACATCTCCATTCTTAACAACAATGGTTACAAGATCTCCAGCATTGCCAGGCTCAGCGATTCAGCCCTTCTTGAAGAAGCGGAAAAACACCTGGACGCCAACAAAAGTGAGAACGAACAGGTAAGTAACCTGGTGATCTGCCTGATGGAGATGGATGAAGACCGGTTTGAAAAAACACTGAACAACGCCATTGGTCATTTTGGTTTTGAATCTACCGTAGAAAACATCCTGTTCCCTTTTCTGCGGCGCCTTGGCGACATGTGGCAGGTGGGCATGGTGAGCCCAAGCCAGGAACATTACATTTCCAACCTCATCCGGCAGAAACTGATAGCACGTTTAGATCAGGTGACGCCTGCAAAAAATCCCGCTCCCTCTACATTTCTTTTTTTTCTTCCCAATACAGAGCTGCACGAGATGGGCCTGCTTTACGCCTGGTACCTCGTTAAATTAAGAGGCCACAAATGTGTGTACCTCGGACAATGCGTGCCGCTTGAAGATCTGCTGCTGATTGCCGGCACAGTAAAACCCGATTACGTGGTCACCATTATGACCATCAACATTCCCGATGAAGAGGTACTTGAGCTCATAAAAGCCTGTGAGACGCAGATTCCGTCTGCAAAACTGCTGCTGAGCGGAAGGCTGGTCTTTAATCTTCAGACCTCTCACAAGCTGGGCACTGAACGCACCTCGGTGTTCGCCGATTTTAAAACCTTTAAACAGCTGATCGGTAACTGAACCGCTGTCGTTCTGCGCGCCAGACAACACCTTCAATATCCCGACCTGAATCTGAACGCCCTCCTGCCCGCAGCGGCTATGTGCCTACCCGGCAACCATAGATCTTATCTTATTTTTTGAATGGTATTCGTCTTTTTTTGCCGTAATTTGTGTTTCTATGCAAAGGCTTTTTTTATACAACACGCTTACCCGCAAAAAAGAAGAATTTAAGCCCATCACACCGCCCTTTGTGGGGCTTTATGTGTGCGGCCCGACAGTTTATTCCGATGTTCATCTCGGCAACTGCCGCACCTTTATGTCTTTTGATCTCGTTTACCGTTACCTCCTGCACCTGGGGTACAAAGTGCGTTATGTAAGAAACGTTACCGACGCCGGCCATCTTGAAGGCGACAGAGACGAGGGCGATGACAAGTTCGCGAAAAAAGCGCGCCTCGAACAGGTGGAACCCATGGAAATTGTTCAGAAATACACCGTGGGATTCCGTGATGTGATGCGTGAACTCAACAACCTGCCGCCCAGCATTGAACCTACCGCTACGGGGCATATTTCGGAGCAGATAGAAATGATCAAAGAGATCATGAGCAATGGTCTGGCTTATGAGGTAAACGGCACTGTTTATTTTGATGTAGAGAAATACAGCAAAGATTTTAATTACGGTCAGCTCACCAACCGCAAGATGGACGAGCTGCTGGAAGGCACGCGCGAACTCAGCGGCCAGGACGAAAAAAAAGGCAGGCTCGATTTTGCGCTCTGGATCAAGGCAAAACCCGAAACACTCATGCGCTGGCCATCGCCCTGGGGATGGGGTTTCCCGGGCTGGCACATAGAATGCTCGGCCATGAGCCGAAAATATCTCGGCGACACCTTTGACATTCACGGCGGCGGCATGGATCTTCAGGCCACCCACCACACCAACGAAATTGCACAATCGCAGGCATGTTACCATAAAACACCGGTCAATTACTGGATGCACACAAACATGCTGACTGTAAACGGCACGCGTATGTCTAAAAGCGCGGGTAACGGTTTCCTGCCAGGAGAGCTGTTTACCGGCAACCATCCGCTGCTCGACAAAGGTTACCATCCCATGGCCGTGCGTTTTTTTATGCTGCAAACCCATTACCGCAGCACGCTCGACTTCAGCAACGAAGCGCTTCAGGCCAGCGAAAAAGGCTATGCGCGGCTCATGGACAGTCACGAAACCCTCATGAACCTGAAACCCTCGGCACAGTCGACCGAAAACATCGCGCAACTCGAAGCCAGTTGTTATGAAGCCATGAACGATGATCTCAATACCTCTGTGCTGATAGCGCATCTGTTTGAAGCGGTTAGGATCATCAATTCAGCGAATGACGGTAAAACCAGTCTCACCGCGGGCGACATTGAACAACTGAAAAAAATCTATCAGCATTTTATATTCGACATTCTCGGATTAAAAAGCGATGCATCTGACGGCAAGTCTGACCAGGCACTCAACAAGGTGATGCAGATCATTCTTGACATGCGCGCTCAGGCCAAAGCAGACAAAAACTTTAAGCTCAGCGATGAGATCCGCGACAAGCTGATTGCTGCGGGCATACAAATAAAAGACTCGAAAGAAGGCAGCACCTGGAAAGTATAAAACAAAACACAATGAAACTGAAGATCACCATTTTTGCTTTGACCACTTGTGCGCTTTTTTTTACAGCGTGTGAAAACGAAAAAAAAGAAACGCCTGAAGCCCCTGTAAAATCAACTCCGGTTGCTACAACACCGCAGATCAGTTATTCGGTCACACAACGTTATCCGCACGACATCACCAGTTTTACAGAAGGTTTTCTTTTTCACAAGGGTCAGTTACTCGAAAGCACCGGCGCTCCCGATCATCTGCCCCAGACCCGCTCGGCCATTGGCCTACCCGATCTGAAAACAGGTAAATTTGAACTGAAAACAGAGCTCGATAAAAACAAATATTTTGGCGAAGGCATTGTTGTGTTTCAAAACAAACTCTACCAGCTCACCTATACCAACCAGGTAGGCTTTATTTACGATGCCGCCAGCTTTAACCAGATCGGGCAGTTTACTTATTCCAACAAAGAAGGCTGGGGCATGACCACCGACAGCATCCACCTGATCATGAGCGATGGCACACACCGGCTCACGTTTCTGAACCCGCAAAATTTCAGCGTGGCAAAAACACTCGAAGTAACAAAGGACGGTTATGCCATGGACCACCTCAATGAACTGGAATACATCAGGGGTTATATCTACGCCAACATCTGGATGTCGAACATCATTGTAAAGATCGATCCAAAAACGGGCAAAGTGGTTGGCCAGCTCGATCTGCTGGACCTTTACCAGGAATCGAGAACACGCAATCCCGGACTCGCGGAAATGAACGGTATTGCCTACGATCCGGCCAGCGGCAAAGTACTGGTAACCGGCAAACTCTGGCCCGACGTATACGAAATCGAATTTCCTCACTAAAACCAGCACTTCAGAAAGCAAAAATCTTCTGGTGTTGTTTAGAACCCTTAACAGATTATGTTTCCTGAACCGGTAAAATTTAATTTTCTTTATACCATGAAAAGCTCCTGGCTCATTTTGTTTCTTTTGGGTTGTACTTTCTCCCTGTTTTCGCAGAACACCCAGGAGAAAGGCTACATCGTGAACATGAAAGGCGATACAGTAAGAGGAGAGATCAGACACAATCCCAAAAAAGAATACGACAACTACGAGAAGATCAATTTTAAAGATGAGAAGGGTCTGCAGAAAAACTACAACCCCGAAAAAATAAAAGCATTCGGTTTCGCTGATCAGCACTACGTTTCATTTGGTGAAGGAGAAGAAGCCTTTTTTTACAGGCGACTTACCACCGGCGCTATCAACATGTACAAGTTTATGTTCCAGGGTGTACGCATGAACCAGATCTCCTATGAATCGGAATATTATCTCTCTAAAAATCACAAAGACCTGGAGCCTTTAAAAATGAGGCGGCTGAAAAAACAATTGACTTCCTGGATGCCTGAGAACGATGAGTTCATAAAAGACTACACCGAACCCAAAGAGTTCGACCCTGCTGACATTGCAGAAAGAATTAATAAATACAATACCTGGAAAGCCGGGCAAAAACCAAAAAAATGATCACCCGCGACACGCCTAAAAAACTATTTCTGCTCGATGCCTACGCCCTGATATACCGTGCTTATTTTGCTTTCAGCAACAGCCCGCGCATCAACTCAAAAGGCTTAAACACTTCTGCCATATTCGGCTTCACCAATACACTGCTTGAGATCCTCAACAAGGCCCGTAACGAGGCAGGCCAGATCGTCGCCAAGCAATTGTCGGAAAATGCCGTGTTGGCGAA
>CAZFCR010000349.1:0-4249 GCA_964517305.1 uncultured Akkermansia sp. | reverse complement strand
TGTTTGCTGGCTACTGGCAGTGACAGCGCACATTGCCTCCCGTCCGACAGAAGCAGCAAGCCTTAAGCACCGCCTGTTTTAAATTAAGGCGTGTTTAGTCATCGGTAAAATGCTGTGGGCGACAAACTGCGACCGTTAAGAAAAAAAAATTATGATACAAAAACACATAACAATACTATTTTCATTGGTCTTCGGACTTGTTATAACATGTAAGGGGCAGAAAATTCAAGTGATCAGGCTGGAGCAGTGTGTATCTCCGACGGAAAAAATTGAGGTGTTTGACCTCATAGAGAAAGAAGTCGACACCACGCGCATACAGTATATTGCCACACTGAGGTCTGTTGGTGCTGACAAAAATGCAACCATTCAGGAGTTGTATTATGCATTAAAACGTAAGTCGAAT
Organism: uncultured Akkermansia sp.; assembly: GCA_964517305.1. GTDB lineage: Bacteria > Bacteroidota > Bacteroidia > B-17B0 > Aurantibacillaceae > Aurantibacillus. The sequence continues at coordinate 3,846 of CAZFCR010000349.1, read as the reverse complement.
TTTTTTGGCGCGAATGGCTTTCGCATTTTAGAATATAATGCTTCGAAAGGAACCTTACTCGCAGACGTATATTATTTAACTGACACTTTATTCAAGGAGAACTTGTCTTATCACGAGAAAAATTTTATTTATATATTTTGTCGTGAAAAAGTTTCCGATAAAAAATATAATTTTAAAATAAACGGGGAAAAGAAGTTTATCCACGGCGGGGAATATTTCCGGATGGCCAATCTGATGTCTACTAAAATCAATAAGGGTGGTGTTCTGGGCGCAACGGTCTGGATAGAAGAAAATCAAGGGCGGCCTTCAACCTTTCTGGCGATGGATGGTTTTAAGATCTTTGATCCTATGGCTTCAAGTCCGCGGTATAACAATTCGTCGGCAATTGCGATCAGCACGGGAGGCCTGTCTTACATTGAAGGCGGACTGGGGCGTATACTACTGCGTTACCTGAAACCTGTGGAATAAAACGAGGTGCGTTAGGGGATTAGCGTTTTGTGAGACCAGGAGGTGGTTTCTTTCAGCACCCTTCATGTTTTAATGTTCGCTTCGCGCGGCTTCTTTGGTAAATGTGGAACCGCTACAGAAATAGTCCCGGATATTTTTTTTTCAATTTTTACCGTCTCTTTTCGATAGAACATTTATATTAGTGTTCTTCTAAATCACCCGGAATGAAAAGAACAAAATCAAATATTTTTATGAGTTGTATTTTAAGCATTTGCATACGTTTGTAGGTACGTTTAATTAATTGTATGAGGTATAGATGTTTGATATTGGCAGGACGGGAAGTAATCAGTTAGTTTCAATACGCCAGCAAGCGCTATAGACATCATGGTAAGACAAGAGGCAATAACATTTTACATTTTTTTCTTCAATGCGACCCTAAGCAGGCTGGCAACAAATTCTGACATATAATGCTTATTATTACTTTTGATTTTAAGATTCATTGGACCTTCTTACATAAATATTTAATGAAAAAAATAATTTTAATTCTCATACCATTATTATTCAATTTGAGTGTTTGTTTTTCACAAGCAGACTCTTTGAAAGGTCCTTTCATTAAACTTCGAACGGGTGAATTAATTCATGGTCAAAAAATTGATTTAAAACAACACAATGATAAGTCAGGAAATATATTTCTTGACGACAAAAAATACCCTACAAAACAAGTTGAATTTATTATGGACTCTAACAATCATCTATATGCCGGCTATGGCTCTTTAACTGCTTCATATTTTGACAAAAATGGCATCTATTTTTATAAACAAAGATTCGAGTCGGCCGACGGTAAATTAAAGGAGTTTGATTTCTTCAGTATTGGACTATCTGAGATTAGAAAAATAAATGCTACAAACTTTAAAGACCTGATGAAAAACGATGTAGTTGCAAATAGTTTAATTCAAAAGGCCAATAAAGCAAAAAAGACTTGCACCATTTCACTTTTGGTAGCGGGCGGGTTATTTGTTTCTAGCTTTGCCATTATCGGAAATTCCGACTTTTATTTGGGAGTATCAGGAGCCGGAGGCGCGGCATTAATATCTGCGGCTATTGCTAATGGCATTAAAAAAAATAAAACTCGGAAAGCTATTAAAAAATATTATGGCATCGAAGTTGACGGTTACAATTAACGAAACGGTCAACAATATTTGACACTGAAGACATCTTCAGTTTCTGCGTGAGACACACTTAAACCGACAGTATATTCGCCTCATGCGTAGGACTTGGTTATCGCTCGCCCACAAATCAGTTAGCTACTTCACAGACATTTTTATGGCTCGCTAAAAAACATTTAGCTTTGATGTCACCTTTGTGGGTTTAGACACAGGAAGCTTCGAAAGACGCACTGTGGAAATTCGCAAAAGCGTTAAAATCTGGCACGAGAGTTGACATCCAGAAGAACTATGATGGGTCTTACAAAAGACATGTCATCTCTGAAACTTGTTGTTAACTGTATGCCTATGAAATTGATTTTATTTTTATTTACGGTCCTGGTTCTGAGAGTGTACGGGCAGGTGAATTGCAGTTTTACAATTAATCCGACCTATTCCTTTTTTACAAATGGTGTGGTAAATTATACCAACTCCATCAACCTGAATCAGAGTGTTTATCTGTGTGGCAACAAAACAACGGTCTATGACACGTTGCCCCTGTTTCAAAGTGTTTGCCGGGAGGTTTACCTTGAAAGTAACACTATTTATTATATAAAAGGATCTTGTCCATCCGCCAGCGCGATTTTTGCGCGCGCCAATTCCACCGTGGTGATTTTGCCTGGTTCAGGACTGACGAGCGTCTTACATGAACCGGGAGTTGTTATAGTTAATTCCGCATCAGTAATTGTGTTAAGCTATACCTGCGCGGTGCTGAATTTCGGAACTTCTGAATGTTCAACCACCGGAGTCAAATTGTATGAAGCAGGGAACGCCATTAAGGTTTTTCCGAATCCGGTTTCTGATCTATTGGTCGTTGCAGTAACTGGTATGTACGCATATAATATCACCAACCTTTCCGGACAAAGAGTTTTGGAGGAAGAATTCAGAACATCAAAAGATTCTTTTGAAATTAATACCGAAAATTTAGCACCCGGTCTCTATTTTCTTCATTTAACAACGCAAGCGGGCGTGATTACAAAAAAGTTTGTGAAAGAGAATAGGTGAGGGAGACAAAAAATGGCACAATAATTGTATTTTCTTTGCCATCTCAATTATAGACAATAGAGAGTAACATTCAATAAATCCCAAAAAGAAAAAAATGAAAAAATCAATTTTCGTTATCGCTGTGGCCGTATTGGTAGTGGCATCGTGCAACAAGGAACGCACCTGTGAGTGCACCGTTATCGACAGAGGGGTCGAAAAAAAAGTCACCCGTCAGGAAACGGGGACCCGATCGAGGTTAAAAGACTGGTGTGCAAATGTTGAACAAATATTAGTCAACGATACAATATCAAAAGCCGAGTGTAAGTTGCAGTAATGGGAATATTGGCGGCGGCGCGAACTACTGCCGTCATTGTGGGTTTTTATGTTTTAATTTCACGGGTGACATCGGTGTGTCGGACATCTGGCGGCCCCCGGCGCGAATACAGCGCGAGGTCCAGATACTTTGTTATCTTCATCCGATTAATGGACTGAAGGACGATTTTTATCTTACCGTCTGTTTTTCGCGGAAATACTTAAATATTAGTAGTCATCTGCGGCACCCGGAATGAAAAGAACAGAATCAAATATTCTAAGAGAGGTATTTTTAAGCGCTTGCAAACGTTAGTAATTACGTTTATTAATTGCAAGAAGGTTGTATGTTTGATGCCAGCAGGAAGGCGGGTATTAGGTAATTACTGGCAATGCCTCCCACAACTATTTTCAATTTTCAGGCAAAAATATTATCTTTGAACTATGGCGTCATTCAATATAGAAATTCTTAATCCTAAGGCAAAAAAACTGCTCATGGACCTTGCTGACCTGCGGCTTATATCCATTTCTGAAAGTGTATCAAATCCTTTTCTGGACGCTGTAAAAAAAATACGATCAAAAAAAGCTCGATTATCACTTGCGGACATTACAAAAGAAGTTGAGACAGTAAGATCCAAGCGAAATGGCAAATAGACCTGAAAGAATTGTTGTTGACACTAACATTTTTATCAGTTTTTTGATTAGTGACACTTTTTCCAGGCTTGACAAACATCTTAGAACAAATAGGGCGCGATTCCTTTTTAGCGAAGAACTACTGAATGAATTTCTTGAAGTTGTTAGTCGTCCTAAAATCAAAAAATATTTCACTGATAAAGACCTCGCTAAGTTGATTGACAGTATAAATGATCACGCTGACTTTATTGAGGTGACAACTCACGTAAAA
>CAZFCR010000348.1:0-4252 GCA_964517305.1 uncultured Akkermansia sp. | reverse complement strand
CCACAGTCAAGTACAAATGGTGGTGGCGTATTCGGTTTATTAACTACGGGATAATCCCTGAAATCGCCAACCGTTTTTGTTGCGATGGCGGTGCAACCATTATTGCGGTCTATGGCGATCAGTGTATAAGTACCCGGCACATAAGCTACGTAAGTAGAACTTACCTGAAGCGGTAGTTGTGGTGTGGGGCCTATCCAAAGGTAACCAACCACGGGCAATGAGGGGTTAAAGAATCCCGGAGGAATGCCTGTTGCGCTGCTGTTGGTGAGTACGATCGATTCTGTTACGCAGGTTAATTGATTACCTCCTGAAATTAACGGCTTTGGCGGATAAAGGTTCTGCAAAATCGGGATAACAGTTGTGCTTTTACAGGTGCTGCTGTTGTCGGTGATCGTAAGTGTGTAATTGGCTACAACACTGGTATTTGGCGCAGCGGAATTGGAATTAACGGTAATAGTCGAGCCGGCAAGTGAATTGGGTTCTCCAGGGAAAGTCCACACATAATTAACATTGGGTGTGTTGCTGATCCCTTCCAGATTTACCTTTGGAAAATCGCAGGTAAGAACATTCCGGGGCACGATTACGCTGTCGATGGATGGGCCCATTGTAAACTGCGTAACAGACACATAAGCTTTTGAATCGCAGGAGCTGGCGTTATCGCGTGTCACAATGGTCCACGTGCCAGGGGTACTCACCTGGTAGGTTGAAAGATTTGACAGAATGCCGCCCGGAAGCGTTTGTCCGGTTGGCGGACCAAGAATGGTGTAAGACACTGCGCCCCCGGGAACTGGTGATGTATTCCCTCCCACAATATTGATGGTTGCCACACTTTTAGTTGTACAGCCGAGCGTAAAATTCTGTGGACTCTGAACCGTGAACACCGGAAAACCATCATTGGATGCCACGGTGAAATTTTTACATGACTTACAACCATTAGCAAGGTTAACGATACAATGTGTGTAAGTGCCAGGACTGCCGGGTAAAAATATTGCGGTAGCTGAGTTAGCGGTAAGTGTTGTGCCTACAGGTGATATCCACTGATGCTCAATATTTACAGTTGGTGAAGCCGTTGCTGTAACATTGGTGATTGAACTCAGCGAGCAGGTGATGTTCTGAAAACTTGGCGTAATGACAGCTACCGGCGTGGCTGTGCTCTGGTTAATTACAAATGTTTTGGTGGATACACAACCTGATTGAGGATGTTCGGCCGTTACTGTGTGTGTGCCCAGGTAATTGGTGCTTGTGAACACTGGGAATGGACCACTTATAGGCGCGTAAAGATTATTGTTTGTGGTATAATTAAAACTCGAAGGCGTATACGTGAGATTGAGCACCGGCTGCAAACAGCTGATCACATAAGGCCCACCGGGTATGATATTAAACACCGCCGGGGCCGGCGTTGGATCTATTGTAAAAGTCTTAATCGTAGAACACCCTCCCTGCGCAGTGATGGTGGCCGTGTAAACACCCGGTGCTATGGCACCGTTGGCATCCGCGCTGCTGCTCGTTTGCGTTGAACTGTTAATACCGTAAGGCACCGCAGGCGACCAGCCTATACTATATCCCGGAGTGGATGCCGGGTTAAAAGTAAGGTTCAGGTTAAACGCATTAAACGTATTGGTGCAGGTACTTTGTGTGGTAGTGGGTGCCGACACCGGCTGAGGAAATACTGTGACGCTTGCCGAAGAAGTGAGCGTGACTACCGCGTTTGTAGAAGTAGTTCCTATAACATAAGTAGTATAGTTGGTGCTGCCACCAGGATAAATGACGAAGGTTCCCGTTGAATTGGAGAGGTTGCCGGGATTCACCGAAAATGTGGGATTGGAAAGATTCAGCGCGTTAACCGGTGTGAGCGTAATGGCGCTGCCGCCACAAATCAGGTAATCTACTCCCAAAGGATTGTAACATAAAATAGACAGTGGTGAACAAGCCGTGCTGTTACTGGCATTCCAGGTACCCACAAATCCGCTTCCGCAAACATACAGCACTTTGTTAAGTTTGTCCATCTTGATATCATACACATACTGGTTAGGATTACTGATGGAGAGTGGAATTGGTGTTAATGCATTAAAGGAGGTGCCATTAAAGGAATAACTGAGAATGGAGCCATTTCCTCCAAGATAAAGCACATTGCAATCATCAACGGCGATGCCACCCTGTGCCATCAGTGTTAAACCTGGAATAGTTGTAGATGCCACAATGTTACCATTGGTTTTATTGTATGCGGCAAGATTCAATCCGTCGTAATAGAATAAAAAATTCTGGTTCACGCCAAGGCAATTAAATCCGTTGGAGGAATAAGCGCCCGGACCTCCGACATAGGCATTTTTATTCGCTGATTCAACCATTACATTGAAGGTACTTGGCTGAAGCCAAACAGACGAGGTAAATGCTGAGTTGATCCGCGCCATCATGTTATTGATACCTGGAGGACCAGCGTAGATCCAGAAAAATTCGCCGGCGTCATCTATCGCGTGGCTCACAACATCATATCCCGCAGAAGTATTGGCAACAGTGCAAAAAGCAACCGGCGTGAGTGTTCCGGTAGTTTGATTAACAATACCAGCCGACTGATTGGAAGACGTACTCCCACCCATCCCATAAATATTTCCTGTAGAACAGTGATAAGCCATGTCCCACACTTCTTTCCACGACGAAAATGTGGGTGTCATCAGATTATCGTAAACGCCGTTCACATCAAGCCGGATAATGGTTGCACCTGAAGAATTAAATCCCTGACCTGTGTAAACACGACCATTGGATTTCATGACTACAAAATTGCCGATGTAAGTGCCCGTGGGTGAACCATTCCATACAGGCAGAGTGACAGTACCCTGAAATGTCCAGAGCAAAGTGCCCGAAGCGTTGTATTTGGCGATCTTGGCCGGGGGTGTTCCGCCATAAATAAAAACGTTGCCCGCGTCGTCGTAATCTACATCATAACCGTAGTTGTTTGAAGGGATGCCTGTAATGGTAGTTACCCAGGGATCAACAATGAGTGTTTTTGAACGGTTGTAGTTATCAGGCAGGTTGTAGCTGATGACATTGTTGCTGAGTTTGAAAGATGATACCACAGGTTGTTTATCTGAATAAAAACTACTGGGCGTATGTTCCGTGATGTCCTCCAGCTGGGTGCTTACCACTACTTCACCATCGCGGTTCAGCCTGATCTTTTCCACATCGCCTGTGTAGGCAATCTTCACATCCTCAATATTGGCGCCCGGATGAAGGATCAGACTGTATTTGATGCCGTGAAGTTTGTCAGTGGGAATGATGTACTCAATGTCTATTTTATTATAAACATTTTTATAGGTCAGTTTTTTGTAACCGTATGACAAATGCCTTGCGGCACCATAAGAAAAATAATGCCCGGTTTTTTCTGAGCCAGTTACTTCAATATTGGCGTTTGCATTCTGCCAGTTCATTTTTACATGCAGTAACTTGGCCTGTTTGAACCTGATCACCTCTCCCCGTTCCATTCTCTCACGTTCTTCTTCGTTCAGCGAAAAGTTTTTAGCCAACTGGTAAACCAAACCTTTGTTTGTAAAAAGTATTTTTTCATCGCCATTGTCGAGGGCATAATAAATCTTTTCTCCCTGCGGAAGCTGGAGATCAAACTGGCCGCGGTTCTCTATAAATGCCCGGGCACCAAAAATATCATTCACAGCCGTGAAGGGTTGGCGCTGGGCCCGACCCTCGCTTAATGACAATAACAGCGCCGTAGCGCAAAAAAAGATTTGTCTCATCTTAAAAGGGATTTATCTATATGCATCAAATACTCAACCAAATAATGTTAATTTTAATCGTATTACCATAAAGATTTAAAGCTCAAATGGTTGGGTGACTGTTAAAATTTTTACCATCTTTGGAACTGCTATGGACTACCTCATTATCTGCGCCGTTGCCTTTCTCGGATCGGGTCTTACTTTTTTCTCGGGCTTCGGGCTTGGGACCATTTTAGTGCCAGTATTTGCGATTTTTTTTCCAATTGAACTCGCCATCGCGCTTACTGCCATTGTTCATTTTCTGAACAACCTTTTTAAACTGACGCTTGTGGGCAAAAGAGCTGATTTGAGTATTGTGTTGCGGTTCGGCCTGCCATCGCTTCTGGCTTCATTTGCAGGTGCCTGGTTACTCACACGCATCAGCGGACAGGAGCCTGTTTACAGTTATTTTATTTCAGGAACAGAATTTTTTATCACGCCCGTAAAACTTACAGTGGCGATCCTTCTTGTATTTTTTGTGCTGTTTG
>CAZFCR010000347.1:0-4263 GCA_964517305.1 uncultured Akkermansia sp. | reverse complement strand
ATTCAAAGTATAACGAAGATACACCCTTTATCACCGACGATGGCAATACCTTGTTTTTTAATTCTTTGAATTCGGGTGGCAATACCAATCTTTATTATGCACAGAGAGTAAATGATACCGTGTTTAATTTCGGTGGACTTGTTGGAGGGACTTACGATGCTTCAGCCGATCATCTTGATGCAGTGGCATCCATGGATTCAGCTGGTCGTTTTTTCTGGGTTTCACTGCGCGGTTATCCGGGTAACATGGCCAACCTTCATGCCGGAAAATTTTCGAATGGCAGTGTGAGTGACATCAAACGTGTGTATGGCGATTTTAATATTTACACCATCAATTATCCGCTTGGCTGGCTGATTATGGACGCGGGCATCACTTACACCGGTAATCTGCTTTTATTCTGTAACGCGCTTTTCGATTTTTCAAACACCTCCTGTGTGGGCGTTCCGTGTCAGGCGCGTATTGGCCTGGCGGGAAAGGTGAATGACACAACCTTTAACCGTTTACCTGATTCAGATGCTTTGCTGGCCAATGTAAACGACACCGCCTTTCTTACCTATGCTCCGCAGCTCAGCAGAGATGGTCGTGAACTTTATTTTACACGGCTGCTGAAAAACACCTACAACACCGAAGTGTGTGTTGCGGTCCGGAATTCGCCGGCTGAAGTTTTTAGTGTTCCGCTGGTGATTCATGCGAAAAACGGTTTTGTGCCTGAAGCGGCCACCATTACGGGCAATCAGCAGAAATTGTATTACCACCAGAAGAATGCGTCGCAGCGGTACGAATTGTTTCTCCGATACCGCAACGGGACTTCCGCTATCACCGAAAGCAGAAGGCAGGAAAACGTAAAAGTTTATCCCATCCCAGCGAAAAACACGCTGCACATTCAACCCGTTCTTTCTAAAGAAGATTATGTGGTTAAAATTTATGATGCCAGGGGTATGGAGATCTTCAATGGCGCTAATAACTCAGAGATCGATGTCTCTCAACTTGTCCCCGGTTTGTATGTGTTATGGTTCAGTCAAACCAACGGACAATCTGCAATCAGGTTCATCAAAGAATAAACTCGCCACGTTTAATCGCAGAAAACAGACTGTTTAAAATAGTTAGTGTCGGGATAAAAGATAAATAACACCGAACCGTCTTTAATTGAATTAACGATAGGGCGACAAAGATTTTCCGGCACAGCAGGGCAGCCGTGGCTTCTGCCTAATCGCCCGTTTTTCCGGATGAACTGATCGCTCACATAATCGGCCCCGTGAATCACAATTCCTCTTGCCTCAGCATGATCGTTAATACCTGCTTCGCAACCTTTCAGCCGCAGCGATAGTCCGTGCGCGCCCTGATAAGTGTTACCGGTGAGATAAAATCCGAGGCTTGATTTATAGGATTCAGCCTTATTTCCGAATGAACAGGCATATTCGTCGCCGGAGTTACGGCCGTGTGCCACGTAAGTATGGAACAGCACTTTGCAATTGATCATGTCAATCACATACAGGCGTTTGATATTAGCGGATTGCGAAAAATCGGCAATGGATAAAAATTCGGGTTTGCTGAGCAGACTGTCGTTATACAAAGATTGATACCCCGAAAGCGCTTTTTCAAAAACTTCCTGTGACAAACCGAGCGCCGCAAGACCCAGCTGCTGATATAAAGAAGGTTCGTTACGGGGCGGGAGGTCGCGGTGAGGGAGGTGTTTCGCAAAGCGCAGGTTAGCGCCTAAAACGATCATCACGATGGCCGTGTATTTTATTTTTTTTTGTAAAGCAATGCGGCCTTTCATGGAGTACGTGGGTTGTGTGAGACGCGTTCCTTAAAAATACCCAGAATAAAAGAAGTGAAAAAGTTAATTAACAAATAATAAGCTTTTCATTTTCTCATCGTGTCCGTATACGTCGGGCCTGAAGTTCAGTTGTCCTTCGCTGTCGACCCAGGCTGTAAAGTAGGCTATAAAAACGGGTACCTTTTTTTTCAGTTTGATAAAGGTTTCTTTACCGCCCGTCATGTATTCAGTTATTTTTTCCTGCGTCCAGTCTTTTTCTTTTCTTAATAAAAATTGAGCGAGCCGCTCCGGCTCTTCAATGCGGATGCAGCCATGACTAAAATCTCGTTTATTTTTTTTAAATAATTCTTTTGCCGGTGTATCGTGCAGGTAAATGTCGTAAGGATTTGGAAACAGAAATTTCACAAGTCCGAGCGAATTGTTTTTGCCGGGTTTCTCCCTGATGATGTATGGAAAATGATCGGTGTACTGATCCCAGCGCATAAAAAAAGTGTTCACCGGTTTCCCCTCCCTGGTAACCACCTCAAGGTTGTTGCGTTTCAGGTATGATCTGTCTTTTTTGAGGGCCGGCAGGGTTTCTTTCATCAGTATATTCTTGGGAATGTTCCAATAAGGGCTGAAGACAATAAATTCAACGGAGTCGTTAAAGATGATGGTGTTGAATAAGGGTTCATCCGATTTTCCAACGATGGCCCTGCAGCTCCAGGCAAGGGTATCGCTGGCGTACACGTGGAGTTTAAATTCAGGTATGTTCACCACGAGGTAGTCACCTTCATAATTCGAAGGCACCCAGCGGGAGCGCTCAAGGTTGATGAGCAGTTGCTCGATTCTTTCGCGCAGCGTGATCTTGAGTTCTTTGTAGGTTGCTCCGCTGATGATCCCGTCCTCCTGCAATCCATGTCGCGCCTGGAAGGCGATGGTGGCTTCCATGAGCAGGGTATCAAAAACGTCTGAAGTGTCGTTGAGAGCGAGATCGCCGAGAAGGAACAGTTGTTTTTTAATAAGCGGCACCAGTGAAGAGTGATCGCCAGGCTTCAGTTTGGATGATTCTTCGGGCAGTTCCGGCCAGCTGTTTTGTTTTTCGAGCTCAGAATACCGGCCAAGTTGTGTTTTTAATAGTTCGTATTGACGGTAGGCGGGAATACTGAGCGCGCTGCCGGCATTTTTACTCAGAAAAGAAGACATTACTTCGCCGTAATTAAGTTGTTTCCTTTCTATGAACCAGCGTACTTTTTCAAGTGTCTCGTCATTCACGCCACCCCAGTTGCGGCGGGCGTATTCAAAAAAATTAAGACTGAGCAACAATTCCAGTTCCGAAACCAGACTGTCGTTCCTGATCTTTCGCAGGCTGAAGGCCTGTTTCTGGTAATGCAGCATCAGATTGTTTTTGAACACCACCGAATCGCCTGGAGTCAGGATCTCTTCGTGGTTGAGCAGATTGATAAAATGGCCCGCATACTCGTTCAGGCCTGCCTTGTTTACCCATGCCGAGGCGTAGGCCCGTCCACTGTAAAATGCTTTGATGTTTTGACGGTGAACACTGAGTGTGGGGTGTTTCTGAAAAAAACGGTCTACAAAAAGCGAGTCAAGCGCATAGGCAGAACTGTCGGGCACTATGATTTTATAAGTGACCGCATGGTTTTTCGTTTCTTTTCTGTTACAGCCAAAAGAAATGATGAGGACGAGGAGGATAAAAAAACGCAAAACAAATCTCTGCATACACTTATTGAGTTTGGAATGGCCGCGTAAAATTATCAATCACGCGCGCGTAAGATACGGTTGTTCCGGGGAAGGTGACTAGATCAGGAATTTTCATTCTTTAAAGTTTTGTTTTTCTCCTGCAATTTTAATACCCAGTAAATACCTTTCACGTCGGTTTTAAAATCCGGCAGCAACATCACCAGGATGATCTCTTCAAGCAGGTCGACGGCCGAAAGCAGGGCAGCAAGGTAAAACAAAGGTAACAGGGGAGCCGGCAGGATAAACAGGAGAATCAGGAAACAGCCTTGTGCCACTGCGGCTGTCTTGGCGGAATAAGTATGAAAACTGGAGATCTTGCGGTATCTCAGAAGCGCCATTACATTTTGTGTGATCAGTAAAACAAACAAAACGCCGATGATCAGCGCATGCTCCCTTATAAAGCCGGTTTTGAATACAAAAGCGCCAATGATGCCGGCCAGCACAGTGAGGTCATCGCCAATTGAATCGATCCGGGAGCCGAACACACTGGTAACACCAAATTTCCTTGCAAGGAATCCGTCAATGAGATCGGTAAAAAAACTGAGAGCCAGCAACCACTTAAAAACATGATACTGATCGGTAAATATCAGAACAACAAGCACGGGTGCAGCCAGCAGCCTGTAAAGAGTGATGCCGTTAATGATGTAAAAATTCCGGTTTTTCATGATTGTACGGTATTTTGTTCTCATCAAACCCTGATAAATTAAACATTATTTGTAAGGGTTTAACCCTATGGTACACAT
>CAZFCR010000346.1:0-4285 GCA_964517305.1 uncultured Akkermansia sp. | reverse complement strand
AGGTTTCGGAATCGGTTCATGCGGCTGAAGGTGGTGAGGGATTCGGGTTTCCCCTCGGAAATTGAAATGGGCAAAAACGCGGATCCTCAGATCCAGGCGCAGTACGGACTTTATGAAAGCCAGGAATTGCAGGATTTTATTAACGAGAAGGGAAAACAGATGGCCGGGATCTCGCACCGTTCCAACATCGAGTACCATTTCAGGATCATGGATTCGGAAATTCTGAACGCCTTTGCTGTGCCAGGCGGTTATGTGTATTTTACACGGGGCATCATGGCCCATTTTAATAATGAAGCGGAATTTGCAGGTGTGCTGGGTCATGAGATCGGCCATATTGCTGCGAGGCATTCGGTTGAACAGCAGCGCAATCAGATCCTTGGGCAGATCGGTATAATTGCCGGCGTGGTACTGGCACCAGAACTCGCACAATTAGCAGAACCCGCTTCTCAGGGACTCGGCCTCATGCTTCTTAAATTTGGCAGGGATGCCGAAAGAGAATCTGACAGGCTCGGCGTTGAATATTCAACCAAAATAGGATACGATGCCGCGGAAATGGCGGGATTTTTTAAAACGCTTGAAAGGCAGGGTGCAAAAAACGGCGGCGGAGAATTACCCGAATTTTTATCCACGCATCCCAGTCCCGGCGATCGCAATGAAACAGTGGGTAAACTTGCCACCGAATGGAAAGAGAAACTGAATGTGACCAATGCAAAAGTCAACCGCAATGTTTATCTCAAAAGAATTGAAGGGCTTGTTTACGGTGAAGACCCGCGCCAGGGATACCGGGAGGAAAACACTTTTTACCATCCTTCCTTAAGATTTAAATTTGATGTGCCGGCTGGCTGGCAATACCAGAACACACCATCGCAGGTGCAACTGGCGTCAAAGGACGGGAAAGCCATGCTGATGCTGCGGGCCACCAAAGGCAGTGTGCTTGAAGAAGCGGCCAATGCTTTTGTGAAACAAAACAACCTTCAGCCTGTTGACGCCAGAGAAACAACTGTAAATGGTTTAAAAGCGCTTGCGCTGATCGCGGATGCCGCGCCGCAGGAGGGTCAGCAGTCTGCCGGTTTACGCACACAATCTTATTTTATTCAGTACGGCGAGATGATCTATCTGTTGCTCGGAGCCAGTTCTGTGGCCGATTTCCAGGCTTACACGCAGTTATTTAAAACATCGCAGGAAAGTTTCAGAGAACTGAGCGATGAAACGAAGATCAACAAAAAGCCGCAAAGGATCCGTGTTAAAACGGTTTCTAAAACCGCTTCCCTTCAGCAACAGCTTCAGACATTCAATGTTGAAGAAAAAAGGATGGAGGAACACGCCATTCTGAACGGTCTTGAACTAAAGGACCAGGTAGAATCCGGTACCCTGATAAAAATTATCGCGGAATAACGAGGTTATCAGTGTTGCACGATTATTTTCTGTGTTAATGCCGGTGAATCCTTCAAACGCAGATAATAAATCCCGTTCGGAAGTTGTGAAACATCAAGGACCTGTTCGTTTTCTTTTCCTTCAATATCATAAATCGCCTGACCCTGGACATTCAGGAGAACCGCGTCATTCCGGACTGTTAACTGTAAAAAATGGCTGGCAGGATTCGGGTACATTAAAACATGGTTTTCCTGAACATCAGCAATGCCTGTGCAGGCGTCTACTATCACTGCTACTGAGGCTGAGCTTTTGCATCCGACCGCATCGGTGCCGGTGACAGAAAAAACACTCACGCCAGGCGAAACACCGGCTGTATAAATGTAGGTTGCGCCAAATCTCAGGGGAACCCAGGCATAATTGCCGGCACCCGACGCTGTAATGGTGTTGCTTTCTCCGCTGCAGATCAGGCTGCGCGACGGAGTGGCAGTAACCGTGGGATCAGAAAACGTAACCTTTATAGTTTTTTTTGAACTGCCCGGACAATTGGTGTTGGTGGCTGTTACTGTATATTGTGTGGTTACGGTTGGCGAAACAACTATCGATTTGGTTGATGCACCCGTTGGTGTCCACGTGTAATTGGCCGCGCCATTCGCGGTAAGTGTTACTGAACCACTTTTGCATATCACCGGATTGGGCGGTGTTACGGTAACTGCCGGAACAGACAGTGATCCGCAATACAGGTTGATCCAGTAGTCTTCGGTCTCCCCTGCTCCGCCGAGATAATTGGTGCACATGTCGTTCGGACCAGGTGTAATCAGGTAGGACGATCTCACCCGCATGCGCCCGTAAGTAAACGGACTGGCTGTAACAGGAATGGTGAACGTGCCGATGTGCATCACCTTCGAAGAAGAATTAAAAATCATTTCGTTGGCAGTATAAAACTGATCATCGTTTAAATCAATCCAGAGGGCGAGCGCTGAAGGCGTTATTCCGCCCCCTACCATGATGGTATAAGCATAAGCGCCGCCGATCATGAGGTTGCGCGGTGTATCCCCGAAAAAAGTATAGGCATCGGATAAACCACAACCTCCATTGCCCCAGGTAAAAATATTATTGATGTAGATGGAATTGATGTATTCTCCACCCGAACAATCGTTGGTTGGACTCGAAACGGTTGAACACTGCGCATGGTACCTGATCGACAAAAAAGACAACACCCCTAAAAACAGAAGTTTTTTCATTTGGAAATTTCTGATGAAGTTACACTTTAATAAGTTGGGCAAATGTTAAACCGAGAGCGATCCGCCAGATTGAACACTTGTAATGCAGCTGGCTGTTTCATACTTTTTAAGAACGAAATTCAGGCACAAACTAAAAAGGGTGCGACAAATTATCTAAACGCATTTAAATAACTGAAAAATAAATTGTTACAATGGGTAATGCATGAAAATCGGACGTGAATCTAAATCGATTTAAATAATCCCTACCTTTAAACTCAGCACAACACCAACATACATGAAAAAAATTATTCTTATTCTCTTCCTGGCCGAACTGTTTCATTTGAGAAGCTTTGCCGCTCCCGGCGACACTACCTGGGTTACCGTGTGGAACCTGCGTAAACTCACGCAATACGGAAACATTGATACCACCGCTGTATTTCCTACCGGAAAAAGATACCGTAAGATCCGCATGCATTATATCCTTGGCCGTTATGCCTGTCCCGGTGCGCCTCAATATTGCGGCTCCTGGGATTATACCACTCAGATCCATGCTTTGCCCACAGGCAAGGACACTGTTGAAATTGGCCGCGTGATCACACCATTCGCCAGCGACTGGCTGCAACAGAATAAAAAACACGATTACATTGTAGATGTGACGGATTATGCCAGTGTGCTGGACGGCAGCACGGGAATGCGTTTTGATTACGAAGGTTATTCATGGGGATTCACCATCACGCTTAAATTTGAATTCATAGAAGGCATTCCCCCAATGGACGCGCACAGCGTTGAAAACATTTATGATGGTTATTTTGCCTATGGTAATAATAACAATCCTATTGAAAATTATCTGACAGCGAAAACACTCTCGTACACTGCTCCAACAGGCATGCCGTTTATCAAAAACTCAATCAGTGGTCACGGCTCAGACGCCACAGGTTGTTCGGAATTCTGCAACAAATATTACAATCTCAAGATCGATGGCAGCCAGATAGCGCAACGCCAGATCTGGCGCAACGATTGTGGCATCAACCATGTTTATCCGCAGACGGGTACATGGGTATTTGACCGCAGCAACTGGTGTCCCGGCGCCGTAGTATGGCCCATTTACCACGACATCAGTGGCATTACGATGCCTAACAACAATTTTACAGCCGATATCGACCTGCAGCCTTACGCGGTAGCCAATCCTTCGGGAGGATATAACTTTGTATCGCAGCTGATCAACTATGGACTGATCAACCAGCAGATTGACGTGTCGATTGAAGACATCGTAGCACCAAGCAGCGATCCCAACTACTTTCGCAGCAATGTTGCCTGCAGCAATCCCATTGTGAAAATTAAAAACACCGGCAGCGACTCCATCAGAGAAATTGTTTTTGAATATGGTCTGAGTGGTTTGACGCTGTCCACCTATACCTGGACCGGCAGTCTTGGATTTATGCAGGAAACCGATGTTGTTTTTCCTTCATCGCCCGCTATCATGAGTGGCAGTGTTGCCGCGGCTTTTGAAGTGCATGCCCTCACTGTAAATGGCGGCACGGATGGCAACGCCGATAACAACGTTTACCATTCTGTAAGAAGGCCAGTTCAGATCTTCCCTCAGAATTTTGTCATCAAAATGGCTACCAATGGCAGTGTAACCGGTCCTACACAGATCAGTGAAACAAGCTGGAAATTATACGATGCCAATG
>CAZFCR010000345.1:0-4307 GCA_964517305.1 uncultured Akkermansia sp. | reverse complement strand
ACCCTGCGCATTTCTTTTAAACCCTTAACGATGTCGGGCCAGTGATGGATGGTAACAATGGCCATCGATGCATCGAAGGCTTGATCGTCAAAGGGTATTTTATCAGCCGTACCGATCAGGGCAGGCATTTTCCCGTTTTTCTTACGCTGCGCCCGCATTACTACAGAGGGTTCCAGCGCAACTACATATTTGTGTTCGGGTTCGTACGATCCTGATCCGGCACCCACATTCAGCACAGTTGCTGCGTCGCCGAGGGCCTGATGCACATAACGGGCAATGCGGGGATCAGTGCGTCTGTAACCAGAGTATTTTTCGCCCTTGTTATCATAATCAAAAGCCGGATTGTCTATTTTCATCTGCGTTTTACTAAAACACAAAATTAGTCTGGAAAGAAATTCAAACGGGTAAAGGTTTTCAAACCTTATGCTGTATTTTTAAGTAATTGTTTTGGAGAACGTTTTGGCGCAGGAAACTGGTGTCAACATCTTTTACAAAGCCTCCAGGAAGCCGCAGTAGGCTGGTTTTTGCCGGTACCTTTTGTCAAACAGCAGTGGGCGCGATCTTACGCTTTCTTCCATCAGCCAGGAATCATTGTCGCTTACGCCCCAGAGCGTGATGCCAAATCGTTGTCGGGCGTTCAACTGCATAAATCCGCTGACAATGGCTTTTACCCTGTCTTTTTGTAAAATATTTATTTTTTTTCTTGAGCTGAAAAGCGGTGCTTCTTCGAGGTTCACGTCCAGCTCTGAATAGTGTACGGTAAATCCCTCCGCTGCAATGCGTGCGGCAGATGTATTGATCGTTTCCACCTGCGGAAAATACAAACCCACATGCATCTGCATGCCCACACCATGAACCGCCACACCTGCCGCACGCATGCCGTTCAGATACTCAAGCACCGCGTCCAGTTTGGCGCTGAGGTGTTCAAGCGAATAGTCGTTGTAAAAAAGCAGGGCTCCCGGATCGGCTTCAGCGGCGTAAAAAAATGCTTTTTCGATGTACGACGGACCAATGTTTTTAAGCCAGATGGTTTTGCGCAGACTGCCATCGTCGTTAAAAGCTTCGTTTACAACGTCCCAGCTTTTTACCTGACCTTTGTACCTGCTCACAATGGTCTGGATGTGTGTTTTCATGAGTTGTTCCCAGTCTTCTGCACTGCCTTCAAAATCATCGAGCCAGCGCGGTTCGGCTTTATGCCACAAAAGAGTGTGGCCATGGAGACGGATCTTATTTTCAAAACAAAATTTGACGAGTTGGTCGGTTTCTGAAAAATCAAACCGGTCTTTTTCAGGGTGAATAAATGCGGGTTTCATGACCTTCTCTGGTGTAAACGAATTGAATTCAGCCAGGGCTGTTTCCCAGTACCGCTCTTCGTATTTTAATTTTTCGGTATTGATGGCAGTTCCCACCGGAAAAGGGGCTTTTTGTCTGAGCGACGCTGGCGCACATGCGGGTTCATCTTTAAAACTGAAGGAAAAAATAATACAAAGCAGCAGGATGCCGGCAATTTTACGCATAAGAGAATTTATTCTCTGTTACATAAATTTTTGCGCCCGGTTTTTTGTGGGGAATATTACACAGCTCTCTGGTCCGGTTAAGCGTGCGCCGTTTGTTTGCGCTCGCCAATCTGCTGGCGCCACATGGCATAATACAAACCTTTTTCTTCGATGAGGTCTGCGTGTTTGCCCTGTTCTATCATATGGCCCTGTTCAAGTACAAAGATCCGGTCTGCATGCATAATGGTACTGAGCCTGTGCGCGATGAGGATGGTGATCTGCGATTTGTCGGCGCTCAGTGCCCTGATGGTTTCCGAAATTTCTTCCTCGGTAAGAGAATCCAGCGCTGACGTGGCTTCGTCAAACACCAGTAATCTGGGCTTGCGGAGCAGGGCACGGGCAATAGACAATCTTTGTTTTTCTCCGCCGCTGAGTTTGATGCCGCCCTCACCGATGGTGGTGTGGATGCCTTTTGCAGCGCGTTTCAGCAAGTTATGGCAGGCCGCTTTGTTCAGCACTTCCATGATCTCTTCGTCGCTGGCATTGGGTTTTACAAAAAGCAGATTTTCTCTGATGGTACCACTGAAAAGCTGTGAATCCTGCGACACGAGACCAAGCTGGGTGCGCAATTCCGTGAGATCAATGTCGGTCGATTCAATATTGTTGTACAAAACCTGTCCCTCGTTGGGTTTGTATAGTCCCAGCAACAGTTTCACAAGCGTTGTTTTACCGCTTCCGCTCGGACCAACAAAAGCAATGGTTTCGCCGGCACGGATGTGAATGTTGATGTCTTTTACCGCGTAGCCGTTGGAGGTGCTGTGGCCGAAAGAAAGATTTTTAAAATGTACGTCTTTGATCTCGCCGAGTGTGGAAGGTTTTACAGGAACGGTTTCGGAATCGGAATTCATCAGCTGCGCGAAGTTATCCATGCTGACTTTTGTCTCGTTGTAAACTGTGATCATGTTGCCGAGTTCCTGGAGCGGATTAAAGATGAAAAAAGAAAAGAACATCAGTGTGATGAGATCGCCCACTTTGATGATGCCTCCAAAAACAAAGGTATAAAGCGCAAATACAAGCGCCGTGCGAACGAGGTGTACTGTGGTGCCCTGGATAAAACTTAATGAACGTACAAATCGCACTTTGCGGAGTTCGAGGCCCAGGATCTTCTGTGTGGTGTTGTTTAAACGTTTTTCTTCCTGGTTTACAAGCCCAAGGCTTTTCACAAGTTCAATGTTACGCAGCGATTCGGTGGTGGCACCGGCCAGGGCCGTGGTTTCTCCAAGGATCTGGCGTGAAATGGTTTTGATTTTTTTGCCGAGGAAAGAGCTGATGCTCGCAATAACAGGCACTGTGGCCAGATACAAAGGACCCAGCAGCCAGTGGATGCTGATGGCATAAATAAAAACAAAAATGATTCCAATGATGGATTGAAACACCAGAGAAATAAAGAGGTTCACAAAACGCTCTGTATCGGATTTTACTTTCTGCAGTTTGCCTAAGGTTTCGCCGCTGCGCTGGTCTTCAAAATCCTTGTAGGGAAGTGAAAGCGCTTTTTTGATCCCGTCGGTGTACATCTGCGCCCCGGTGCGCTGGATGATGATATTGGTAAAATAATCCTGAAAGTTTTTGGCGATGCGCGACATCATGGCTGCGCCAATAGAGAGCAACATAAAGAATGAAAGGTGTCGCATGAATTCAGGGAGACTGTCGCCAATGTGCCAGTAATGTTCGTTTCCAGGCTCGTGGTGTGGTTCGCTGAATTTGTTGATGAGTTTACCTGTGATGATGGAATCGCACAGCGAAAAACACTGGTTGATAGACGCCAGCACCAGTGCAATGATAAGAAGACGTTTATGTTGTTTAAGATAGGTAAGTAAAATTTGCATAAAAAATAAAGGTCAAAGGTATGAAGATTTGTTTCACTCCTTTCAGAAGCGGCGCTAAAAATACCTTTGGTGATGCCTGCATGAAGCGGGTTATATTGTATTAATGTTAAATATGATTAACTGTATTAAAATCACAAAGCCGCCCCGTTGACGGAGCGGCTCTGAAGATTCAGTTTTAGTTTTTGTCCTTGTTCAGGAAAACAAATTTGTTGTCAAACACATCCAGTACAATTTCCTTATCCTTGTTCACCTTGCCGGCAAGCAGCTGTTTCGACAATTCATTGAGGATCTGTTTCTGGATCACACGTTTTACGGGCCTTGCGCCGAAATGAGGATCGTAACCGAGTTGCGCCAGCCAGTCAATAGCATCATCTGAGGCGCTGATGGTGAGATTCTGTTCCGCGAGCTGGGCCCTGATCTTCTCAAACTGGATCCGTACAATGTTGGTCACGTCTTCGCGTGATAATGGCTCAAACATGATCACCTCGTCGATGCGGTTCAGGAATTCAGGACGGATGGTTTTTTTCAGCATTTCATATACTTCCGATTTTGTTTTGGCCAGCACTTCATCTTTGTTGATCTCTGTGAGATTGTCGAAATTTTCCTGGATGAGGTGCGAACCGATGTTGCTCGTCATGATGATGATGGTGTTTTTGAAGTTCACCGTGCGGCCTTTATTATCGGTTAAACGTCCGTCGTCGAGCACCTGCAGCAGAATATTAAAAACATCAGGATGCGCTTTTTCTATCTCATCGAGCAGCACCACGCTGTAAGGTTTTCTGCGAACGGCTTCCGTGAGTTGTCCGCCTTCTTCGTAACCTACATAACCGGGAGGTGAGCCAATGAGCCTGCTCACCGCATGGCGTTCCTGGTATTCGCTCATGTCGATGCGGGTCATGGCGTTGTCGTCGTCGAAGAGGAATTC
>CAZFCR010000344.1:0-4322 GCA_964517305.1 uncultured Akkermansia sp. | reverse complement strand
ACACTCCCTGCACCCCAGGCACGAACACTATGCTGCCTCCTGAAGGATTGCTACACGCTGGTTGCTGAACAATAGAAGAACCACCAGAATAATTTAAAGAAATATTAAGTATAAACCTGTAAACACTGGTTGTATCACTAAGTACAAAACTATAGGTTTGTTGCGTGAGGTTGCACGATACGTTTAAAAAGCGATCGTACAGAGTGATGCAGGTGCCTGGTTTAAACGACGACACGCCGCTGGCCGTAATTGTAAAAACACCCGAATATCCGCTGGTGACTTTCAGAGCGGTTGTGTAGGTACCTGCAATAGGTGCCACACCACTAACCTGCATAAGAATACTATCCTTTTGCAGAGCTATTAAAGGAGCGGCAGCATTTTGTCCGGCAAGTTTAAAAGCGTCGAACCGAGGCTCAAAATTGTCTGTTGCCATAGCCTCCTCATATAATACCGCCTCGTCCCGGGCAGCGCTCGGTCCGCCGGATAAGTGTAGTCTTAATTGTGCCCCTGCTTGCTGGCTTGATTTAAGTATCGATTGGTTTGAACTCACCTTCACAGATTCAGTTACCGTAAGAGAGGCGGCACCCGTGGCATGAACGTAAAAGCCTTGTCCCATGGGAATGGCGTCGCCGATACCACCAGCGCCAGTACCCGGGCTGCTGATTCCATTCACATATGTGGCATAACCCCCGGCACCTGAATTCAGATCTGTATTGTACACATACACCGCGTTATCTACGTTCGGCGTTGCGCCCCGCAGCAAAGTCCAGCTGATTGGTGACGGATACGGATTTGCAATGAGGTTCCAGCCGTCATTGGCAGGGTTTCCGTAATTGCTATGGCTCAAAGGGATAGTACTGCCGAATTTATTGATTGGACCGGTGATATCCAGGTTAACAGGATTAGTGGTATACTGACCTGTACCCACGTACACCCAGTACCCGCGCGATTGCACAAGACCCTGGGAAACTGTTTGCGGCAGGTAAGAAGCGCCGGCATCCATGACTCCAGGCGCCGCCTCGTTATAGCTATAAATGGAATTAAAGCCACCGTATCCATCGGGGCAACCCGGACATGTGATATAAATGTCATCGTCCCAATCCTGAAAACTGGCTCCTGAAGTTACCGGAGATCCCCACAGTGCCCAGCCGGTAGCACCGCCTGGTACATAACGTTGAACAATCACATTCCCCACCAGATCGCCACCCGCTCCTATTGGTCCGATCCTTCCGGTTTGCCACACGGATGACAACAATGTCAGGGCATTTCCATTCGTGGAAAACACACCATTTGAAATTAAAAGGGTTCCCCTGAAACTTAATGCAGTGCCCAACGTTACTCCTGATGCGTTATTAATATTTAAATTATTAAGCTGAAGGTTATTGGTGCCGGCAATGGTCTGAACTGACGAACCTGAAAGTGTTACAAGTCCATTCCCGCTTAAAAAAGCGCCATTATTTATGATGTTTCCGTTTACAAGTAACGGCTGATCTCCCGGCCCTGCAGTAACCGTTGAACCCGAATTAATGAGAAAACTTCCAGTGGCGTTAACAGGGCTGAAAAAAGTTTTTGTTCCACTGCCTGAAAAAACAAGTGAATTAAAATTTTCTCCACCCGCCCCGTAAAGATCCTGAGACATATTTCCGGAAAAAAACACGGTAGCATTACCGGCAGAAAAACTGCCTGTATCGAACCAGCTGCCGCCAATGTCAATGTTAAAATTGTTTGCATTCAATGTGCCTGATCCTATCACAACATCACCATTAACCACCAGGCTGTTACTCAGTTTTGCTGCAGCGTTTGTACTATTAACGGAAAGATTGGGAATGGGCCAGTTACTGTTAATACTGATGGTTTGGTTAGCGGGTGTTGTAGCTGTGCCAATCTGAAGAGTGCCGCCTGTTATAAGTCCGCCACCAGCGCCATTTTCAAAACCGAGGTCCTGACCGGCGGAGCCTCCTTTTGCAGGGATAACAATTTTTCCGCCGCTGAGATTAAACACCGATCCGCTGCCGATGATCTGGAAAGGTGCTATATTTCCCTGACTTGCGCCCGATGCCGGCACGGTAAGGGTTCCTCCCGATTGCGAAAAAAAACCCGCTTCATTGAGGCTGGAAACGTATAGCATTCCGGCTACATTCAACGCGCCCGCGGTCAGATCAACAACGCCTCCAAGCAGCTGAATTCCCTCGTTAACAGCATTACCACACTGCAGTGTCCCGTTTTGAACAGAAAGAGTTCCTGAAAGACTAATATTGGCGCCCGAAATCAAAATCATATTGGGAGAGTTCAATATGATCCCTGATCCTCCGGCGATGTTGGTGGCACCCGTAAAAGCGGTGATGGTTGCTGAGGCAGGTGTCGAAAGATTCAAAATACCACTGTTGAGAGTCAAGAAATTGTTTGAGGCAGAAAATGAGTTTGAACTTACCAGCAATTCGGCACCGGAAGTTTTGGATAAGGTTATCCTGCTGAATCTCGTGGAGATGCCGCTGCCTGTTACAGTCTGGCTGGTATTTCCTACGCAGCTCAGATTGCATAAACTGTTGTTGTCTGACGCGAAGTTGAGAGTGCCGTTATTTATTATATTTCCCCGTACCGTAAGCTGATGGGTGGCGTTAGAAGAAGTTAAGACCTGAAACACCGACCCGCTTCCGATCGTGATATCTCCGTTTACAGTACACGTTCTAACAGTGTTATTTGTAAATCTGAGTGTGGCTGCTCCGGCAACCCCTACCGTAAGGGAGTTACAAACTGCGTTAGTATTAATGGATACAACATGCCCGCTGGATATTCCCACATTATCGCCCGGACCGGGAACGCCGCTAGGACTCCACGTTGCTGCGTTATTCCAGTTTCCATTTCCCGTTGATAATTTGATGCCCGCAGCATTTGTGGTTTGGGAATTAGAGAGTGCGCTGCTTAGAAATCCCTCCGTTACCGCCATCACCCGCCAGTAATGAACCGTTCCTGGCAATAAGCCACCGGCATTATAGGACGTGATGTTCGCCGAGGTCTGTCCCGCATATTCAAAGTTGACATTATCAGTTGAAACGTAAACAACATATCCGGTCTCGTTGATTGCCCAATTGCTCCAGTTAAGCTGAATACCGGTTTGCGACACTGCTGAAAAATTCAGATTGCCGGCAGCCGGGGCAGGAACAGGAGGTGTAAAAATATATTGAGAGTATGAGGCGGGCATTGCAACAAGATTATTCTGAATAACATTAGAAAAAACATTCGAATTCACAGTTTGAAGTAACCGCAACTGCGCGGCAGTCGGTATTAATGAAAGTTGCGGTCCATTACAACCCATAGTGTAAGAGAACTGATGGTTGCCTGTGTTCATCACACCGTAATTGATTTTGATGATGCCTGAGCCTTCTAACAGTTGAACCTGAAAATTCAGGTTGGGTGTAACGTTCTGGTAAACCGCCATATTGATCCATTCCACGGTAAGGGTTCTGCTTGGAGCGGCTCCCGTCACCAGGTATTTTAATGCGCCGGCCAAAGGTGTGCCGCCGCCGGGTGCCGTGAGGTCATCATAAAAGGCCGCTATCGCCGGCCTGGTTGAATTGGCAAGGTTCGCGTCAGTAAATGCAGTATTGTCGTATCCGAAATCATCGGCGGCAGGCCCTCCATCGTCGGTTGAAGCCGAAAAATCAATAAACCCATTGGTCGACGCAGAGAACCGGGTGTACCGTACCCCATTGTACCAGAAATCAAATCCAATGTCTGTAAAATCCGATCGGTTATCATCCTGAGCTAGATTAGAGGTATTACGCCAGGAACCGAATGAGGTTCCTGAAGCGGCGATCGAACTATAGGCTACAGACGTATTTCTTACCGCAGTATAATTGGATAAAGACTGACCCTTGCCATGAAACGAACAAATCGCCATCGCCACAAACGCTAAAAATACTTTCATTATTTGTCTACTAACTGATAAAAATCTTACACATGTAAGATAGATGCGAATTTAGTATATTTTTTATCAAGCATCCGATCAGCCCGATCAAATTACTGACATTCAAATGTTATTGGGGCACCTTATACAAAAGCGGAACAAAAATGACATTTTTTTACGAGCCAAAGCCATGTATAAGAGATTAACCATCTCCATGCGAAAATGGAGGTGCGTTTAATGCTAACTCAGGATAACATTTGTACGAACAAAGTAACGGCTTGCAGGCGTGTATCAATGACTTTACGGTGTTTATGCGAAAGGCTGAACCTTATCTGCATATTAAAATTTATGATTTAGAATACACTGTTGTCCGGGGAAAATTTACGATAAAAATAAAAGGGAGTCAAAATTGATC
>CAZFCR010000343.1:0-4330 GCA_964517305.1 uncultured Akkermansia sp. | reverse complement strand
ACTGATTTTAATGTGGAAGCCAGGGATTACATCCTTGCTTTTATGAAACATTATTTTCCTGATCCCGAAAAACTGGTTTGGCCTATACACTCTATCACCACAAAAACAGATACTGCGGAGTTTCTGCACGAAATAAAAGATCTTCCCTATAAAGAAGGGCACGCGGTTTTGCACAAACGTGTAAAAGCTTTGGGTGAGAACATCCCTCCGCTGATGAATGCTTACATGAACCTGAGTCCGACCATGAAAAGTTTTGGCACCGCCATTAACCCTGGTTTTGGTGGTGTTGAAGAGACCGGTATTCTTGTCACCATTAACGATGTATACGAAAGTAAAAAGGAAAGACACTTCAGTTCTTACCTCGCAGAAAAACAAAATAAATTGTAATGCAGATACGCAAGGCCATATTTAAACAAAGTGCTTCCAGCTTGTTCGGCTGTCCAAAGCCCGGGTTGCAGGAATACGCTTTTATTGGCAGGAGCAACGTGGGTAAATCCTCGCTCATTAACATGCTCTGCAACAATAACAAACTTGCCAAAACCTCTGCAACACCCGGAAAAACACAGCTGATCAATCATTTTCTTATCAACGATCACTGGTTTCTTGTGGATTTGCCCGGTTATGGATTTGCAAAAACGAGCAAGGACAAACGTGCGAAGTTTGAAACCATCATTTACGACTACTGTAAAAAGAGGGAGACGCTGGTATGTTTGTTCGTGCTGATCGACAGCAGGCTGCCATTGCAGAAAATTGATCTTGAATTTATGCTCTGGTGTGGAGAGAACGAAATTCCATTCAGCATCATTTATACAAAAGCAGATAAAAACTCAAAAGCCGAGTTAAGCAGGAATGTGAAGAACATTGAAAAAGAACTGCTCACACACTGGGAGGATTTACCGAACAGTTTTATCTCGTCGGCCGAAAAAGCCGGTGGTAAAGAGGAGATCCTTGAATTTATAGGCCACATGATCAAAGAGCGGGATACCATCCCTCTGAAAAAGAACAGTGACGAAGAAGAATAATGAAGAAGGCGAGCGACTGGGAAACCTTACAGAAAAAATTAAAAGAAAGATTTGGCGGCGAAACAGATTACGATGCCATTCTATTTCTCATCGGTTTGCAGGAACTTGGCAAACCCTTTAAAAAATATAAAAAAGATCAGAAACTTGAGGTGATGCACGTGGCCATTTGTACGTTGCTTGAACCTTATGGATTCTATGAATTTTTAGGACGCGACGAAGAAGGCTGGCCGCACTGGCAATTAAAGGAAAATCTGCCTTTTCTCGATGCCAAACAGCAGAACAAACTGATCATCGATTCTATCATCGATTATTTTAAAAAGGAAGAGTTCATCTGATCCTTTTGTCCAATTTTTTTAAGATTCTCTCAATTTTCGGTTGTTGAGCCGGGAATTCCTTTGATTTTGCATACCTGTTAATATCCTGTTAATCAAACAGTCGCATTTTCACCTTTTCGTTCCGCGTCCGAATTCCTTTAAACCCTTGCTGAATCATGGTCTCCGGTAAAATCGGACAGGCAGTGCATACGGCAAATTCCTGTATTAACAATGTTAACAAGCCCGGAGTTTTCAACAGGAGTGGTAAAAAGGGGGTGAAAGTGGTAAAAAGTGGTAAAATGTGCTTATTTTTGCTAAAACCTTAGCTATTCTAGTAATGACAGGCCTTATCGGAGAATATGATTGTAAAGTAGACGTAAAAGGTCGCTTTATGTTCCCCGTTGACCTGCGGAAACAACTGGACGCGGCGTTTGAAAAAGGTTTTGTGATCAACCGCAATCTTCATCAAAAATGTCTGGTTTTGTATCCCCTTGGAGAGTGGGAAAAACTGAACCGAAAACTCAGCAAACTCAACAGACTGATAAAAGCCAATGATGTTTTTGTACGCAAGTTCACCGGCGGCGCCACCAATGTGGAAGCAGACAATGCAGGTCGTCTTTTATTGCCTAAGTCGCTGAGTGAATACGCTGACATTGGCAATGATTTAAAAGTGCTGGGCAGCAACAATGTGATTGAGCTCTGGGATAAAAAGATGTATGAAGATTTCCTTAACCAGGACATCAACATTGAAAAACTGGCCGAAGAAGTTTTAGGTGGAATCAATTTTAACGACGGTGCCGATGACTAATCCTTATCACACCCCCGTTCTTTTACAAGCTTGTATCGATAACCTGAACATTGTGCCTGACGGCATTTATGTAGACCTCACCTTTGGTGGCGGCGGCCATTCGGCTCATATTTTAAAACAACTGGGCGAAAAAGGAAAACTGTTTGCTTTTGATCAGGATGAAGACGCTGCGAGAAACGTATTGGATGATAAACGATTTACGCTTGTTCCGCAGAATTTTCGTTACCTCAAAAATTACCTGAGGCTTTACGGTGTGAATCAGGTTGACGGCATTCTCGGTGATCTGGGTGTATCGTCACACCAGTTCGATGAGGCTGACAGGGGATTTTCGATCCGTTTCGACGCGGAACTTGATATGCGCATGAACCGTCAGAATCCGCTTACGGCCAAACGTGTGGTGAATGAATACGATGAAAGACAATTGCTTTCGATCTTCAGGGAGTACGGCGAAATCAACAACGCAGGAAAACTTGTTCAGCAGATTGCAGCTGCGAGGAATGAAAAGGAGATCAGTACCACAGGTGATCTGAAAGAAGCGATCAGATTGTGTACGCCAAAACACGAGGAGAACAAGTACCTGGCGCGTGTGTTCCAGGCCCTGCGCATTGAAGTGAACCAGGAGATGGAAGCATTGAAAGAATGTCTGGGGCAATGTGTGGAAGTTTTAAAAGAGGGCGGACGGCTGGTGGTGATTTCTTATCACAGTCTTGAAGACCGCCTCGTGAAAAACCTGATAAGAGCGGGTAATGTAGAGGGTGTTGAAAACAAAGACATCATTTACGGTACAAGTAAAAAAATATTTAAAAACCTCAGTTCAAAACCTATCCTGCCCGATGAAGAAGAAATCAGCAGGAATCCCCGGGCGAGAAGTGCAAAACTCAGGGTGGCGGAAAAACTGGCATAAAAAAACAACAATTAAAAACAACACAAAAAAGTATTGGCTAACACATTCAGAACTCAGAACCAGACAGCCGGAACAACGGAAGCGCCAGCGGAAAAACCGGCGACGAAGGTGAATAAGACCGGGAAAGCAAGACGCAAAGGCGTGCTGGCAAAAGGTTTGTCTTCGGTTTTCAGTGGCACTTTTCTCAGCAACGAAAAAAATCTTCAGCACATTCCATTCATACTGTTTCTGGCGGTGATCGCGATTTTTTACATCGCCAATGGTTATTACGCTGATGACAAGATCCGGGAAGTTAACAGGATGACCAATGAATTAAAGGAATTAAGAACCGAATACATCTCGACAAAAAGCGAACTGATGTTTGCAAGCAAACAAAGTGAAGTGGCAAAAGCGGCGGCAGCGTTGGGATTAAAAGAGTCGCTGGTGCCACCAATAAAAATTGCGGTAGACAGCAGTCAATTATACAGCACAAACAATTAATGAGCAACAAAAAAGATATACTCAGCCGCACTTACCTCGCATACATTTTTATGTGTGTGTTTGCGATTGGTATTCTTTACCGCATTTGTGTTATTCAGTTTGCAGAAGGTGAAATATGGCGGGCGAAAGCTGAAGCGCTGACTACGAAAGTAGAGGACATGGAAGCGGTGCGGGGAAATATTTTCGATGCAAACGGCGCTTTGCTGGCCACTTCCTTGCCTTATTATGAGATTGCAGTTGACATTAATACTCCACTGATCACTGATAAACTCTATAGAGAAAACCGTGATTCACTTGCCTTCCTGCTGAATCAGCTTTTTAAAGACAAACCAGCAAAAGAATATCTGAAGATCCTCAACAAAGCGCGACGTTCAAACGACCGTTATGTATTGCTGAAGCGGAATGTATCCTACAAGGATCTGCAGACCCTGAAAAAATTTCCCATCCTGAGAAACGGAAAACGCGGCGGGCTGGTTACGCTTCAGACCAACCGGCGAGAGCGGCCTTTCCAGATGCTGGCCGCCCGTACCATCGGACTCTCACGGCCCGGCGTTAAACCAGTGGGGCTTGAAGGCGCGTTTGATTCCGTTCTCACCGGCGTAAGCGGTAAAAGACTCATGCAAAAAATCGCGGGTGGCGTATGGCGTCCCATCAATGATGAAAACGAAGTTGAACCAAAAGACGGAAGCGATCTTTATACGACCATTGATATCAATATTCAGGATGTGGCCGAACAGGCACTCATGCGTTCGCTGATCAGGAACCAGGCGGCTTACGGCTGTGCCATCCTGATGGAAGTAAA
>CAZFCR010000342.1:0-4332 GCA_964517305.1 uncultured Akkermansia sp. | reverse complement strand
CATTTCCAGTAACACGTGGGTAGTTACCTTTTTTATTTTTTTATGTACCGACATAGTTTTGCTTTATCAAAAGTACTAAAAAAGCCCAACGCGATGTCGGGCTTTCTGAATGTTGTATGAAGGGGCACGGACCTAAAATCCCTGCTTATCGGTCACCTTGTGTTCGATCAGTAATCCAACGCAGGCTGCTTCTGTTGATTTGTGTTTTTCTTTTTCAGTAGCTCCCGGAGGAACCACTACTTCAATTACAAGCTGCCTGGTGCTCACGCTCTGAAATTCGAAGGTTTGTGTGTCTTCATTGGCTTTGTTATCGAACAGGAGTTCGTTGGTGCGCGCATCAAAAATTTTGTAGTTGACCTTCTCGCCAAGAATGGTTTCGCAGCAAACAGAGATGCGGTAATCCATTCCTTTGTAAATAACGCAACGGAGTTTTGATACCATTCCCTGGTTAAACAAACCGCTTTTGCTCTGGGCATTGTATTGCCATTTCTCCGCTTTGTCGTCTTCAAAGGTGCAATACTTTTTATGGAATTGCCCGCACAAACTGGTTTGCGCAACTGAAGCAAAACTAAACGTGAGGGTAGTTATAAGTGTAAAAAAATACTTCATGTTTTTAAAATTACTTAGTTAATGTGTATGAATTACGCAAAGAACTGATTTTAGAAGTGATGGCTTCGTAAACCTCCGGGGTCATGATAAGTTGTTTACCGCCACTGAGCGTGGTTGTTTTGGAATTGTTTCCTTTAGCCGCTTTGGCATCTTTTTCACCTATCTTGTTAAATTCCGCCATCAGACCCTCGAAATCTTCACGCACCTGCGCCACGTCCGGATCACTCTCGTGTTTTTTCAAAAATTCGATCAGATTCTCCAAAGTGTATTTCTGGTCTGCAAGGCGTTCAATAACCGGGCTGTTGTCCTGGTATTTGGCGAGATTGATGGCGATGTAAATGCTTTCAATCCAACCGCCGGCCACTACAAGCGCCAGTGTCGGCCCCTGCCTGCTGTCTTCAAGAGCTTCGAAAGAAGAAAAATAAACGTCATCCGTGATCACCGCAAGCGAATCGGGTGAGCCAATGTTACGCTCAAGGCGCTTCAATACATCGGGATTGATGGCAGTTGATACGCCGATCTGATCGCCCATGGTTTTTACAGTCTTAAAATACTTCAGGGATTCAGAACCCATTTCAAAAATGCTGCAGTAACTCAGGTCGCAGCTGTAAATACCGAAGTTAAGCGCTTTGGACTTCGCGTCGGTATAGTTTTTTTCGTTTGAAGGAGGATTCAGGAAAGAAATGTTTTTATTGTTTTTCCCGCCCACCATTTTAATAAAAGTGAGCATTTCACCGGGCGATGGTACCTGGAAAAAAGTCTCGGACACCGCGCCTGTGGTCGGTTCCTCGGTACGGGTAGAGTCAATTGACTCCGTTTCTTCAGCCTTTTCGCTGTCGCCACAACTGCTCAGTGAAAAAGCAGTCAATGCAGATAGAACTAATAGTGTTGATTTATTCATCTGTTTTATTTTAATTTAGTGGGTGTGGCCGGGCGCATGATCTTACTCAGCAAACGCACAGTTCAATTAATAAATATATTGTTTTTAATTATTCTTCAATAATTTATTTACAAGAGAGGCGGCTTCATGAAACTCAATGGCCGAATATACTTTCAAACCTGAGTCATCAATGAGTTTTTTTGCCAGGTCGGCATTGGTACCCTGCAAACGTACAATGATAGGTACTTTTACATTGCCCATGTTTTTGTAAGCGTCTACAATACCCTGTGCTACACGGTCGCACCTTACAATGCCTCCAAAAATATTGATGAGGATGGCTTTTACGTTGTCGTCTTTAAGAATGATCCTGAAGGCTTTCTCAACACGCTCTGCGTTGGCTGTACCACCCACGTCGAGGAAGTTAGCCGGTTCTCCACCGCTGAGTTTGATGATGTCCATGGTCGCCATGGCAAGGCCTGCGCCGTTTACCATACAACCTACGTTGCCATCCAGCTTTACATAGTTCAGTTCCGCGTTACGTGCTTCCACATCCGTTGGATCTTCTTCGGTAATGTCGCGCATGGCGGAATAATCCGGATGACGGTAAAGCGCATTGTCATCGAAAGACACTTTGCTGTCTACTGCGATAATTTTATCGTCGCTTGTTTTAAGAACCGGGTTGATCTCAAATAAAGAGGCGTCAATGCTTTCGTAAGCTTTGTAAAGCGCGCTTACAAACTTTACCATCTCTTTAAAGGCGTTACCGCTCAGACCTAGATTAAATGCAATTTTTCTTGCCTGGAAACCCTGTAAACCAACGCGCGGGTCAATTTCTTCTTTCCAGATCTTGTCAGGCGTATGTTCGGCAACATGTTCAATGTCCATCCCGCCTTCAGTGCTGTATATAATGGTATTGCGGCCCTTTGAACGGTCGAGCAATACACTCATGTAAAATTCTTTTGTTGGATTGGCACCCGGATAATAAACGTCCTGTGCGATCAGTACTTTGCTAACGAGTTTCCCTTTTGCGCTGGTTTGCGGCGTAATGAGGTTCATCCCGATGATCTGCGATGCTTTTTCCTTCACTTCATCCAGATTCTTGGCAAGTTTTACCCCTCCTCCTTTACCACGGCCACCGGCGTGGATCTGGGCTTTAACAACCACCCAGTCGCTGTTGTATTTTTGTTTAAGTTCTTTTGCTGCGTCAACGGCCTGTTCAGGTGTTTCTGCAATAATGCCTTCCTGAATGGCTACTCCAAAACTTTTTAAGATGCTTTTACCCTGGTACTCGTGAATGTTCATAAAGTATAATTATTGCTTCAAATGTAAGCTTTTATTTGTAATTGAAAAACGGCGAATAAAAAAACCCGGTACTGCTACCGGGTTTCTTAAATGTTTATCGCACAAGCGTGACGTTGCCTTTCAGATCGTATTCGACACCGTCTTTACCGGTTGCTTTAATGATGTAAAAATAAGTTCCTGACGGCACTTCTTTACCGTATTGATTTTTTCCATCCCACTCAATCTGTCCTTTTGAGGTGGTGAGCTCATAAACTTTTTTACCCCAGCGGTCGTAAATCTCCGCGGTGATGTCAGTCAGGTTTTCTCCTCTTTGCAGGAAAAACAGATCGTTCACACCATCGCCGTTAGGACTGAAAACATTCGGCACAATGATCTGAGATGGGATCTCCACATCAATGACTTTTGTTACTGAATCTTTGCAAGTACCTTTTATAACGTAAGCGGTGACCGAATAGGTGCCGGGCTGATGGTAGGTAGTTGAAGGTGAAACAGAGGCCTGCAGTGCGGTAAGAGTACCGCCATTACCGAAGGTCCAGATAGTTATAATGCCTGAATTATCATTGGTGGTTGTGCTGGAATTATTTACAAAATTAACGGTGAGCGGGGCAAAGCCTGAAGAGCGGTCTACCGCGATATTCGATGTCAAGGATCCATTGAGGACACTCATAGTGGTTGAAGCAACACAACTGTTCAGTGTATTCGTTACTACAACGGTGTAAATTCCAGGCGCTTTTGTTATTAAAGATATCAGGGTATTCGTTCCAACTATCGCGCCTGGAGGAGCTGACCACTCATAAGATAATGCTGCCGTTGGCGTAGTAATAATTGGTCTGATAGTTACGCTCGAATTATTTCCACAATCCAAATATGCCTGAGGAGGCGCTACCGGGTTATTAAGAACCGGGAACTGACGAAAATCGCCAATCGGAATGATGGTAGATGCGGTACATCCGTTGTTAAGATCCATCGCGGTGAGTGTATAATCACCAACAATACTGGCTACATAAGTGGTAGCGAGCTGGAGCGGCAACTGAGGGGTTGGTCCTTCCCAAAGATAGCCAACGATAATAGAGTTGGTTGGAAAACCTGTTGCAGGAGGAATGTTTGTTCTACTCTGATTGGTTAATACGATGGTTGGCGTAAGGCAAGTTAACGAAT
Organism: uncultured Akkermansia sp.; assembly: GCA_964517305.1. Classification (GTDB taxonomy): domain Bacteria; phylum Bacteroidota; class Bacteroidia; order B-17B0; family Aurantibacillaceae; genus Aurantibacillus. Next base: position 383 of record CAZFCR010000342.1, on the reverse strand, counting down.
TTGTACCGCCACTTGTAACGCTGGCAGTAGGAGGAAATAAATTCTGGTACATTGGCACAACCGAACGGGTGATACACTGGTTGTTGGGGTTGGTTACAGTGATCGTATAGTTAGCTATAAGTGTAGTTGAAGTATTGGCAAGCGTGTTTACGGGAATAGAACTTTGTGCAAGGGTACCCGGGTTTCCGGGAAACGACCAAACGTAGGTGGCACCAGGTGTTTCACTCACTGCGGTCACAGTGGTTTGTTTTACATAACAATCGAGTATCCTCCGCGGTGCAATGATGGAGTCAAGCGACGGCCCATTAATATCCTGCGTTACCGAAACCTGGATTCGTAATTAACAAAAAGTAGTCTAATACTTAGAAATAGCAGTGTACGTG
>CAZFCR010000341.1:0-4353 GCA_964517305.1 uncultured Akkermansia sp. | reverse complement strand
TTGTCCGGCGTCTCGCCAAAAGGCTGCTCGAGCTCAATATCCCCAAGATCAAGGAATATCTTAGTTATCTGAACTATCATCCGGAAGAGATCAAACTCATCAGCCAGGATTTTCTAATCAATGTAACGTATTTTTTCAGGGACAAGGCTGCGTTTGAAGTCGTGCAGCACGCGGTAATTCCGGCTATTATGAAAGACAAGACCCACGGCGATATTGTGAAGGCATGGTCGGTGGGCTGCAGTAGCGGTGAAGAGGCTTATTCGCTGGCTATACTTTTTCAGGAATACATAGAAAAGAAAAAACTCTTTGATCTGAACATCAAGATCTTTGCAACCGATATTGACCGGGATGCGCTGGACAAGGCATCAAAAGGTATTTACCCGAAAAGTGCCATGCGCGAGATGAACGAACAGCGACTCGCGCGGTTTTTTACTCCCGAAGGCGATCAGTACAAGATTAATGCCGATATCCGGCGGATGATCGTATTTTCTTATCACGATATTGTGAAGGATCCGCCTTTCAGCAGGATGGACCTGGTTACCTGCCGCAACATGCTCATCTATATCGGGGCCGATGCGCAGAAAGAGATCATTCGCAAGGTCCATTTTGCGCTTAACATTGAAGGTTATCTTTTCCTGGGTCCGAGCGAACACATTGGTCACGCCACTTCTTCCATGCAGGAGATAGATAAAAAGTGGCGCATCTATAAGAATGTTTCAAAGGCCCGCATGAGCGACGGGGATCCGTTGTTTTCGCCACTTGAAAGGGGATACAGTACTTTTGGTTTACAACAAAAAATGAAAAATCCGTTGCAGCACGTGGCGGAACTTTTTAAAGAAACCCTGCTCGAGGAATACAGGTTTGCCGGCATTTTTGTGGATTCGAGTTTTGAGGTAAAACAAGCCACCGGCAATTATAAATCCTACATAGACCTGCCTGACAGTGGTTTTCAGTTCAACATCATGAAACTGGTGCCGCCTGATCTGGGTATTGCGCTGAACGTGGCACTCCGCAAAGCGATGAAAGAAAATATAACTGTAACCATGAAACGGATCAAGGTGAGTAAAGGCGCTAAATCACGTTTCGTGAACGTTACCGTTAAACCCTATCTGCAGCAGCGTGAATACCAGCAACAGTTTATGTTCATTATTCTCAACGATGATCCGCGGAAAGAAGAAGGAGCGGCCAGTTCTCTGGGTTTCCAGGTATCTAACCTTGACAGGGTGGAGGAGCTGGAACGCGAACTGAAAGAAACGCGCGAGAATCTTCAGGCAGTGATCGAAGAGATAGAAGCAGCCAATGAAGAGTTGCAGAGTACCAATGAAGAGATGGTGTCCACCAACGAAGAGTTGCAAAGTACCAACGAAGAACTGCAGTCGCTCAACGAAGAACTACATACCGTTAGTTCAGAGCATCAGCTCAAGATCAAAGAACTCCTGGATCTGAACGACGATATGAACAACTACTTCAGGAATTCTGACATCGGCCAGATTCTGATCGATCACAACCTGATTGTGCGCAAGTTTACGCCATCGGTAACGAGCATGATCAACCTGATAGAAAGTGATGTAAACCGTTCCATTGTTGATATTACCACACGTTTTCATGGGTTTGATTTTATCAATGAGGTGAAGCGGGTAATGCAAACCGGACAGGCCGTTGAAAAAGAAGTGGCTATCGCACCCAAGATCTACCTGATGAAAATCACACCCTACATCAAACAGGATAAATCGAAGGATGGCGTGGTGGTTAATTTTATAGATGTTACCGAAAGTCGCAAGTTAAGCAGCATTCTCACGGCCATTCTCGACAGTTCTCCCAGCAGCATCTGCGCCAGCAAAGCGGTACGCGATGAAAACGGAAAAATTCGTGACTTTGAAGTGATTTCGGCCAACGCCACGCTTGAAAAAGAAATGGGTGCACGCCCAAAGGAGCTGACTGGAAAGCACCTGAGCGATCTGTATCCAACCGACGATCATTTTAATCAGTATAAGGAAGTTACAGAAAAGGGAATTACCATGCATTATGAGCATTACGATGAAGCGCGTAATAAGTGGTACGACGTGGTGCTGGTAAAACTGATGGATGGCTTTGTGAGCATCAGCACCGATATTACGGACAAGAAAAAGGCGGTTGATATGATCGCGCAGGGGTACGAGGATCTTAAAGCCACCTCAAAAAAACTGAAATCCACCAACCTGAGGCTGGAACAAAGTAACATGGACCTGCTGCAGTTTGCGTCGGTTGCCTCCCACGATTTAAAAGAACCTTTGCGGAAGATCCAGACCTTTGGAAACCTGCTGATGACAAAGGCCAAAGAAAAACTGGGTCCGGGTGAAATGAATTACCTGAACAAGATCGTATCGGCTTCCGGGCGTATGCAGAGGCTGATTGAAGACGTACTTACCCTGTCGAAATTATCAAACCGTGATCTTGAATTTGAGGAGGTGAACCTGAACGATGTTTTAAAACTGATCAAAGACGATCTTGAAATAGCGGTGAAGGAAAAGAACGCGGAGATCAAAGTAAAGGAACTGCCGAAAATCAAAGGCATTACCGGGCAGATGCACCAGATCTTCCAGAACCTGATCAGTAATGCACTCAAATTTACAAACGGCAAACAACCTGAAATTGTGATCACCGAAAAACCTATCAAAGACAAGGTGGCCAAACAGTTTAAGATAAAACCCGAAAATTATATCTGCATCAGCGTAAAAGACAACGGGATTGGTTTTGAAGAAGCTTACAAAGAAAAGATCTTCGGCATCTTCCAGCGTTTGAACGGCAGCGAATACGACGGAACAGGTATTGGTCTGGCCATTTGTAAAAAGATCATGGAAAACCACGGTGGATTTATAACTGCGGAAAGCGAACTGAACAAAGGCGCCGAATTTTTTATCATCCTGCCGAGGCGGTAGAAGGTCTTTTCTGGAAATTGAGTTTGTGGATTTTTGTCCACAAATTCTTCTATTACCCAAACTGGGGAATCTTTTATGAGAGCGTCGGGATTAGTCCGGCCAGTTTGATTTTATAAAATGATCGAGCGCGACCGCGTGCCTTGTGTTTCTGATTAGGTATTGATAATTGCGGTTTTGGTCAAAAAACAAAATCCCCCAGCCGGGAATGATTGCCAGATGCAGGACGCGACCCTTAGAATACACTTTTGCATACCGTGCAGGCCCGATCTTTTTTTGAAAATGCCGTTGACGTTTAATATCAGATAATAAAACAGAAAGTGTGTCGAGCGCAGCCGGTGACAAATTTACCCTCACCGTGCCGGGAATAGAATCTGCAAGCCTGCTGTACATGCGAACACCAGTAGTTGAACCGCCGGATCTCATCTTCGGATAAATGATGCCTGAATCCAGTATCACTCTGTTTGGCCCGGATTGCGCGTTAAGCTGTCCAAACATTACTGACAGAAGCAGGACGCACTTCAGTTTCATCATTAATATTTTTTCAGTGATCACTGCTGAACATGTTTGATATAATTCGGCGACTCACATTCCTGCCAGTATTCCACAATTTTCCGGATGGTTTCTCTGATCTTTTCGTATTCAACGGGTTTTATAAAAAATCCCTGGATGGAGCGGGAATAGGCATCAATCACATGCTGCTGCTCGGCACTGGTTGAGAAAAAAAGATAAGGAATGGATTTCATCCTCAGGTCTTCGTTGTTGTGCACTTTTTCGCGCAGCTCCATACCGTTGAGTTTGGGCATATTGATGTCAGACAAAACCAGAAAGGGCTCTTTATCGGTATGGGTTAAATACTCGAGGGCTTTTTCGCTGTCGCCGAAGAAAATCACTTCATTGGTGTACTTCAGTTCATGGAAGATCTCGGTTAAAATATCCTGATCATCCAGATCATCTTCGATAATTACAATTGGCCCTGTTTTATTCATGGTGTAAGGTTAATAAACAAACCCTGGTAAACAAAGCCCGGCCCCGGTTTTATTGGAAACGAACATCAATTAAAAAGCAAACAGATCGCGCATCGCTTTTTCCACTTTCACCGCATCGGGCAACATGGTTTTTTCGAGCGTGGAATTCAGCGGAATGGCTGGCAGGTTTTCTGCGCCAATCACTTTTACCGGGGCATCAAGGTGTTTAAAACAGTTTTCGCTGATGCGCGCGGCAACACTTTGCGCAAAGCCGTTAAACACGGGCTCTTCGGTAAGCACCATTACTTTGCCGTGTTTTTTCGCGCTCGCAAAAATCATGTCTTCGTCCAATGGCGCAATGGTGCGGAGGTCAACGATCTCAACCTGTCCCGGGAAATTTTTAGCGGCCGCTTTGGCCCAGTAAATGCCCATGCCGTAACTGATAACGGTCAGCGTTTTGCCTTCAGCGC
>CAZFCR010000340.1:0-4367 GCA_964517305.1 uncultured Akkermansia sp. | reverse complement strand
CATAGCCGGAGTTGTTAACCTGCGAACGTTGCCGGCCCAAAAAAACAAAATAACCATTGGCCAGGACTTTTTAGCAGGAAGTTTCGGACTCAGGCGCTACACATCGAGAGTAAGAGTTGGCACCGAAAAAAGTTCTTTGCTGGTGAGCTACGGTAAACAATTTTACAACGGATTTATGTCTCACACAGCTTCCCATAAAGATTTTGTTAATGTTATTTCTGAAACAAAAATCAACCGAAAACAGCGCGTAAGCATGTATCTTGGATTCAGTGACAGCTACGACGAGCGTAACGGCGAGCTTACTATAGGGCAATATGACACCCTCAACTATTCCGGGAATGCCAACTATATCAAGAACAATGCGCATTCTGATGTAACTTCCATACGCGCAGGTTTTGAACACACTTATCAGTTCAACCGTCATCTGTCAAACTCCACATCCGTTTTTGGCACCGGCATATCAAGCAATGTGAGTTCTGCGGGTGGATGGACCGACAAAAATCCGCTTAACTATGGATTTCGTTCAACATTTGACACAAGATTTAATCTTTCCCGACACACAATTTTAACCAGCGTTACCGGACTGGAAATGCAACAACAAGAGGCCCTGACTGTGGGTTATGCCATGGTTAGCGACAGCACCAATCTGAGCGGGTACAACCTCGTTGGTGCCATGCGGAGCAATCAGTCCACCATTTCTAAAACCGGCACTTACTTTACGCAATGGACATTAGCAATGCCGGGCGATCTGTCGTTCACCGCAGGATTGGGCATGAGTAACATGAACCTGGAACTGAAGGATCAGTTGTATGTGCCTGCAAATAACAAGCCGGATGCAAAGATACCAAGAGGCTACCAAACCTCATACCTCAATATGGTCTCGCCCCATTTTGCAGTTAATAAAGTTTTTAAGAAAATGTTTACACTCTATGCGTCTTACAGCAAAGGGTACAAGGCGCCTGTCAGCTCTTATTTTTTTATTCCCGCCACAGGTGAATTAAACCGGGGTCTGGTACCTGAGACCGGCGAACAAATTGAATTAGGCACAAAAGGAAACCTGATGAAGAAAAGATTACAATATGAAATAGCTGTGTTTAAGACAGTTTTCTACAACAAGATGACAGCCGTGGCGGTGCCTCTTAACAGTGTTACAACCGCTTACTCGTATATGAGAAACGGAGGCAGACAAAATCACCAGGGAGTCGAGTTGCTGCTTCGGGGCACTGTGTTTGAATCAGCGCAAGGTTTTTTTAGATCAGTTAAACCTTTCGCTAACTTTGCTTATTCAGATTTCAGGTACGGCACTTTCAAATTTCAGACACTGAATTCCGCACGCACCGGCATCGTTGAAACTGATTATTCGGGGAAAGTTGTTGCAGGGGTGTCGCCTATAACGGTCAACTGTGGAATTGACATGAACCTGTTTTACGGCCTCTATTTTTCAATTAACTATAGCTACCGCGATGCCATGTACTTCACGTCAGATAATCTTAATCAAACAAAAAGCTTCGGCATTCTGAATTCAAAAGCTGGAATTAAAACGCAGATAGCAAAACATTTTGAACTGGAAGTATTCGTGGGCGCCAATAACATCACGAGTACTCAATACTACCAGATGGTGTTTGTGAACCAGTTACCCGATGCCTACATACCCGGACCCCGCGAAATCAATTTCTATGCCGGCCTCAATTTAAGGTTCAGCTTTTGAGATAAAGCAGGCGTAATTCAGATGCAAATACATTATTTTGTATAACGCCTGTTCAGAAGGGAAAACCAAAACCCCCGCTTACCTTTGAGAGCGGGGGTTTTTAAACCTTTACTAAAAGCAAAAGACTGTTCTGTACGTTAGAGCGGGTCAACAATACCGGACAGTTGCAGCCTCAAATCTGCGCTGTACATGACCGTTGTATAAATTTTTCGATTGGCAGAACTTTCACATCGGCTCTGTTACAAGCTTACCCGTTCGGATCCGCTTTTCATCAGTTTCTAAACATAGTAGCAAATGCACGCGGGTAGACCCTCTCGTAAAACTGCAAATTGCTCACCTTCAATGTCGTTTAAGACCCTTACACATTCACTAGTCATATGGTCTGAAAATAAAACGGGAGTAACCCATTTATCAAGACTTATAGCCTAACCTACTCTTGGCATTTTATTTTAAAAAGGTACTCAGTTTTGTTCGCAAACTGCTGGTCAATTTACTCGGGAATCTGATGGTCAATTTGCACAGGAGGGATTAGTGCTGCTTAACGATTTTATCAATTTCATTTCGTGTGCCGAAACGCCGACTGATTATGTAGGGGCCTCCTGGCCACTCAAGTACACCAATTTTAAGAATACCACCGGATGCTTCACTCGCAAACATCACCTCACCCATTGAGTTATAAACCGTTACAAACTCACCTTGTTCCAGGCCCTCAATAGTTAATACGTCTGTGGCTGGAACCGGATATATCAATCGCAGCGCTTCAGTCATTTTCGTACCTACGGTATCCACTTCAGAACTATCTTCGTTAACAGGAACAACGATTGTGCTTCTTTTACCAAATTCGAAGACGATTCCGTCGTACAACCCGAAGGTGCCCGGCATGTCGTGATCCCAACTTATAGACTGACCACAGACTAACAGGTTACCGTTCGCAGTTTCAGCTACTCCCAAAGCAGACTCATCCGACCTTCCGCCAATGCAGTGGTAACTCTCGTTTTCTCCTGAAGAATCGCAAAGTACAAGAAAAATATCCCTTTTACCATGAATGATGCTATCTGTTTCGCCTTCAACATAGCCAGTCATTGCCAGACCGCCGTTTTTACGAATTAAAACAGATGACGGCTCTTCTTCCCGCACCGTTCCAAACTCCTTTTCAAAAAGAATTTTGCCATTCTTATCACCTTTTACAACAAAAAAGTTACAAGGGAGGTACTTCTTTAACAAGGTGTCATATTTGCTCAACCTGACACACAGTGCAAAGTTCCCACGAGCATCAACGTCAAAACCGTAAACATACGTACAAGTGGTGGGCCCTAACCGTTTTTCCCAAACTTCCTTGCCCGAACTGTCAATACGCATAATTTTGTAGCCCCTTTCCACGACACACATAAGAATTGATTTGTCGCTCAATTCAACGGCTTTAATGTTCAACGCGTAATCCTTGTTAAATTTTTTTGACCACTTAGTCTTTCCGGTTGGACTCAGCCGGTATAAATAGGAATCAATAATCCAATCCTCATGCACATGGCCGACTAAAAAATCACCGTTCATAGTCTCCGTCACTGAATAGACCATATCCATGTACATTTTTCCAAAAGAACGATTCCACTGTACATGGGCCATACTGTCAAGCTTTACAACCCAGCCATCAACCTTACCCCAGCAACGATCGGTTACATCGCCTCCCGCTCCTCCTTGCCAACCGCATAAAATGTAACCCTTATCGCGGGTTGGGCTGACGCTGAGTAGCCCATCGTCACCGGGCCCACCAAGGAGCTTCCGCCATTCAACCTCACCGGCAGAATCGCATTTGATAAGCAAGCCTTCCATGCCGCCATGATGCGACAGTGCCATGAAATTTTTGGATGTCGTATATCCGGCAACAATAAAACCACCATCGGGCGTTGGCGCAATGCTGGTCAGTATTTCGTCGCGCTCCGCACCATAATTCTTCATCCACAGCATTTCTTCAGACTGCGCAATGGTAAAAGATATTAATCCGTTAAAAAGAGCGGTAAGGAATAACTTCATACCATGCCGAAGCAAAAGCAGTGCCACTGGCGTAGCGTATCGCGAGTTGAAGGAGGATGTAACAATTCCCATCTGCATGGATATCAGGCTTTAAATTGGACCTGGCGATAAACCTGCTTGCAAATTGGATTGCCCACCAATATTAAAAGAATGATTTTTACGCAAGCCCTTATTTCCTGTTTTACTGATAGCTATCGGATACCACCTTTCAATACAACGACAGTTGTCCGTTTTGCCCGTTCCTTCATCACCGTCCGTAACACCTGCACGAACTCAGCAACCCTCTGCTCCACTTCACTGTGCCTGGCGTACTTCCACGATAGTTTTCAGATGTTTTTAATGTAGCTACGAAGCAGAAAACGCTGCGCTCTTTTCGCTTCGTGAAACCCAGAAGCGAAGGCTTTTTAAATAAACCGTCGTAAAAACGCAGAAGGCTGACATTTCTGTTAGCCTTCTGGGTAGCCCGTACAGGACTATTCTGCCAGATCCAACAAAATCTAACTTTTTACTCCGATAGTATCAATCACTTGAATTCACAAGGCTTACAGACATGCTGTAAAAAACGTAGCACATTACGGACTACTAGGAAATACCGTTTTTCGTATGTAATTTCGTATGTACATCAATC